>JABDIZ010000171.1 GCA_013003465.1 Rhodothermaceae bacterium | reverse complement strand
GCGATGGCCAGGTTGAGATCCGTGTAGAAGACAACGGATCAGGCATGCCCGAGGAAGTGGCCGCGAAGGTCTTCGAGCCGTTCTTCACGACGAAGCCGACGGGCGAGGGCACTGGCCTCGGGCTCTCGATGAGCTACGACATCGTGACGCAGGGGCACGGCGGTGCGCTCGCAGTCGAGAGCGAGGAGGGCAGAGGCGCCGCGTTCACGCTCCTCTTGCCTGCCTCATAGCATCAGGCGGTGGCCGCTCCGTCGGGTTTCCGTCGAAGCACGAGGAACATCATGTCACCGTCGGTGGGCTGATTCTGCGCCCAGCCGTGCGCCGCGGCAACCAGGTGGTCGATCATCTCGGCGGCTGAGCCGCCCCCCCAGCACGTGCTGAGCAACTTGGGCAAGCCGTCGCTCATCAGCACGACCGTATTGCCGGGCTAGAGCGCAACGGCGACCTCGCGGTACGGAATCGATTCGAGCGCACCGAGGGGCACCCCGCGCCGGATCGTCTCCACGGTGCCCGTCGCGGCGCGCCAGACGAGCGCAGGCGGCATTCCGGCCGCAGTCAGGTGAAGCACATCTCCCGGTAGCGCGCCGGCAGAAGATCCATGTAGAGGCGCACAGAGGCATCTGCTTCAAGACGCGCGTCTAGCGAGCAGGGGAGAGCATCGCGTTCTCTGGAAGTGGTAGTCTAGAACATGAGGGTACCTTCGACGATGGCCGCCGCCGCCCCGCCGACGCGCACCGTTTCGATGGCGTCACGGGGCCCGACGGCCTCGACGGTGGCTCGGCCGGGCCGGTGCATCCAGTGGCCCTGCTCGGCGATGAACGACGGCGTCTCGATCAGCGCGTGGTGCCAGAGGTAGGCGCCCATCCCGCCCGTCGCCGATCCCGTGAACGGGTCCTCGAACACATCGGGGGGACTGGCGAAGTGGCGAGCGAACGTGTCGCCGTCTGACGTAGCTCCTTCGAGGGCGAAGAGGTGGGCACTGAAGAAGTCGTGCTGCTCTCGGAAGGCGGTGAAGGCAGGGAGGTCCACCTGCACGCGGCGGAGCGCGTCGCGCATGCGCAACGGGATCATGAGCTGCGGCGTCCCCGTGCTGACGATCTGTGATGCGGCCTCTGGCAAGACGTCGGCGGCGTCGAGGCCGAAGAGCGGCAGCACGGTCTCCGCGCCGAACGTAGGGCCGAAGACGGGCGCCTTCTGGTCCATCACGACCGACGCCACAGCGCCGTTCTTCGCCGTGATCGTCACCGGAATGACGCCCGCGGGCATGTCCAGCGTGATCTGGGTCGTTGCGCCATTGAGCGTCTGGCGGCCCGTCTCGACGAGCGCAAACGTGGTGGCGATGGTGGGGTGACCGGCGAGCGGAATCTCTTCGGCGGGCGTGAAGTAGCGCACGCCGAAGTCGGCGTGGTCGGAGCGCATCACAAACGCGGTCTCCGAGAGGTTCATCTCGCGCGCGATGGCCTGCATCGTGTCCGTGTCGAGGTCGTCGGCGTCAAAGACGATGGCGCACGGGTTGCCCCCGAGCGGGCGGTCCGTGAAGGCGTCAACCTGCATGAAGGGGTAGCGGGGCATGGCAAGCGGGGCTTAGTAGAGGCGAGCGGCGAAAGGAGGGCGGGGGAGCATGACACACAGCATAGGCTACGGGCAGGGACCGAAACAGATGCAGCTATCGTAGATTGTGACCGGTACAATTGAAAACTACCGAACTGTGCACCTCGCTTCCGATCCAACCCCTTCCGCGCCATCCAACACGCCGGACGCATTCCTCTACGAGCGGCTCGCGGCTTCGCTCACGGCCCTAATCGAGGCCGGTACGCTGCGGCCCGGCGAGCGCCTCCCCTCGGTCCGCCGCTTCAGCGCGCAGCAGCGCGTGAGTGTGTCTACGGTGCTTCAGGCCTACCGACTCCTCGAAGACCGACGGCTCGTTGAGGCCCGGCCGCAGTCCGGTTTCTACGTGCGGGCGGAGTGCCGCACGCGCCCGGCAGAGCCATCCATCTCGACGCCCTCGTTGGCAGCTCAACCTGTCGGGGTGGGTGCGTTCGTGGCTGAGGTGAGTGCTGTGATGGCGGATCCGTCTATCGTGCCGCTCGGCGCAGCCGTCCCGAGCCCGGACTTGCTGCCCACGGACGCGCTCAACCGCACGCTGGCCTCCGTTGTGCGCCGTACCGGGTGGGCGAGCAACACCTACTTGCCGCCGCAGGGCGATGCCGACCTCCGTCATGAGGTCGCCCGCCGTGCACTGGATACCGGCGCCACGCTTGCGCCCGACGACCTCGTCATCACGAATGGCTGCATGGAGGCGCTGGCCCTCTGTCTCCGTGCAGTAGCGCGCGAAGGCGACACCGTGATTGTGGAATCGCCCGCGTATTTCGGCATTCTCCAACTCATCGAGAGCCTGCATCTCAAAGCGCTCGAAGTGGCAACCGATCCGCGCGAAGGGCTGTGCCTGAATGAACTAGAACGGGCGCTCACCAAGCGGCGCGTGGTGGCGTGCATCGTCACGCCCAACTTCCACAACCCGCTCGGCAGCCGAATGCCGGAGGCGAAGAAAGAGATTCTCGTCCGTCTCTGTGCCGTCCACGATGTGCCGCTGCTCGAAGACGACCTCTACGGCGACCTCTACTTCGAGGCGCCCCGCCCGACTTCACTCAAGGCGTACGACGAAACCGGGGGCGTTCTTTCGTGCAGTTCGTTTTCGAAGACGATGGCGCCCGGCTACCGCATCGGCTGGGCTGCGCCGGGGCGCTACCGCGACGCCGTGATCCGGCTGAAGCTGGCCAGCACCATCATGACGGCTGCGCCTCTTCAGCACGCCCTCACATCGTTTCTCCAGAAGGGCGGTGTTGAAGTCCACCTCCGGCGGTTGCGGCGGGCCTACGCCGACAACCTCGCCCGCTTGACGCAGGCCGTCGGTGAGCATTTTCCCGAGGGCACCCGTGCGACACGGCCGCAGGGTGGGTTCGTGCTCTGGGTGGAACTGCCTGAGGCCGTCTCGGCGGTGGCGCTCTACCAGGAGGCGCTCCGGCGGAAGATCAGCATCGCGCCCGGTCCCATCTTCTCGGCGACGGGGCAGTATGCGCACCACATCCGCCTCAGCGGCGGCTACCCGTGGTCCGACCGTACGGATCGGGCGTTGAAAACACTCGGGCGAACGGCTCGTCGCCTTCAGGAATCCGGTTCATGAAGATGCCTTCCAAGGCTCACGCGCTGGGGGTCGGCAGGTCATGCTCCGACGCAGAACCTCTTGAAGCGCGCGTGCAGGTGCTGAGGTTCAGCACGGTGGACGCCTCCGAACTCTGTCTAGGTTTCAGGGGCTGTGGCCGTCCACGTTCGTATGGATCGTCTCGGCCGTGCGTGTTTCAGCGTGATTAGGGCCGAGGAGGTCGCGTAGCGCGCCATAGCCTGTGCGAAGGTAGGGTTCGGCCTCCTCGAGGTGGCCGAGGGCGAGCAGGCTCGTTCCATGCGCCAGGGTGGCGCGGGCAACCAGCAGGGCCGCCCCTGGGGAGTCAGCTACGCGAACGGAAGCGGCATCCCTGAAGAGAGAGAGGGCCCCGGCGTGATCGCCGCGGGCGGCGTGGTGGCGCCCCAGCGCGAGGGCCACCCGGCTCCGTTCATAGCTCTCCGGGCCGAGCACGCCCTGCATGACAGCGTACGCCTGACCGTAGAGGGCCTCGGCCTCAACGGGACGGCCGAGTGCCTCGGTGGCCCGTGCAGCTTCACCGAGGGTGACGCCGTAGAACGGATTCTCGGCACCGTGTGCGGTCGCGACGAGCGGCAAGGCCCGGCGGTAGACCGCTAGCGCATCGGCAGGTCTCCCCGCGTTGTTCAGCACTTGACCATGGTGGCTCAGGTTGGTGGCGTAGCTGCGGCTGTCGGCGCCAAAAATCACCGCCGTCCGTTCGACGACCTCCTGCGACACCGCGATTGCTTCATCGTATTGTCCAGTTTTCGAAAGCAACATCCGCAAGCTCCCGAGCGCGAAGCGATAGCCCTTGCTCTCCCGGCCGTCGTGCTGTGCATAAATGTGCAGCACGTCACGCAACAGCGGCTCGGCCTCCTCCACACGTCCTTGCCGGGTAAGGTTGTTGGCGAGCATGTGCAGCGCTTCCGCCGTCTCGGGATGAGCCCGGCCGTAGAGCCGCTCGCGAATCAACGCAGCCTCCCGCAGCAGCGTGTCCGCCTCGCCGTACCGCCGACGGATGTTTTCGATGAGGCCAAGCTGGTACAGGGTTTCAGCGGTGGTCGCGAGGTCGTCGGGATGGCGGCGCTGCTCGCGTAGCGCTTCACGGAAAAGCTCCTCCGCTGTATCGAAGTCCCCGCTGATGTGATAGGCGCCGGCGTATTGGACGAGCAGGCGACCCCGTTCCGGATCCGCGGTGCCGTACTGCCGCCGACGGAGCGCGAGCGTTTCCTCGAACATCGCAATGATGGAATCGCGGGGGCCGAGGCTAGCTAGGAGAAAGCGTCCCCGATGTTCCAGCGCTGCGATGAGCGCGGGAGTGTCGCGGTGTGCCCGGCGTTGAGCCACGATGAGGCGGTGGAAGGAGTCGGCTTCAGCGAAGTGGCTCTGCGCTTCCAGGGCATCCGCCAGGTGGGCCTGCGACGCCGAGAGGGTGGCCGGGTCTGCCGTACTGCGTAAGGCAATGGCGCGCCGGGCCAGGGCCTCGGCGCGGTCAGAGGCGCCCTGATTCAGATAGGCCTGGCTCATCACATCGAGCAGGTCCGCTTGCACCACCGGTTTGCCTGCCAACTCGGTCTCGATGCGGGCGGCCCCGCGCTCCAGGAGTTGCAGCGCGGTGAGGGTGTCGCCCTGCGCGATGGTGGGGTCGGCGGCGCCGAAGAGGTCAGCGAGGAAGGTAGCCGTGGCCTGCGCCGTGTCCCGCTCCCTCGCCGTGGCCCGCTGCTGCACGGCGAGGGCGACGGTGAAGGCGATCAAGAGGAACAGCGCAGCGGCGGTCACTGCGACGCCCGTACGGTGTCGGCGGCTGAAGGCACGCAGCCGGTAGCCCACCGAAGGCACGCGCGCGCTCACCGGCACTCCGTCGAGGTGGCGGCGCACGTCGGTCGCGAGGGCTTCGGCGGACGCGTAGCGCCGTTCAGGTTCCTTGCGCAGCGCCATCAGGCAGAGCGCGTCGAGGTCGCCGCGCAGCCGTTGCGGTTCCACGCCCGAGGCCACGGTGGGCAAGGCGAGCCGTGCGCTTGGCCGGGGCGGCGCTTCGGTCAGAATGGCCTGCTCGAGTTGCGACGGTGTTGGTGCCTCGAACGGGCGGTGGCTGGTCAGCAGTTCGTAGAGCACCACGCCGAGCGCATACACGTCCGTCGCGGTTGTCGCTGCCTCGCCGCGGATTTGCTCCGGAGCGGCATAGCTGCGCGTCATCGGCCGCAGGCCCGTCTCGGTCAGCAGTGTGGTGCCCTCCGTTTCATCGTCTACCAGGCGGGCGATACCGAAATCGAGCAGCTTGACCCTTCCCTTAGGCGTGACGAGGATGTTTGAGGGCTTGAGGTCGCGGTGGACGACGAGGCGCTGGTGGGCATGGTGGACGGCCTCGCAGACCTGGAGGAAGAGCCGGAGTCGCTCGGTCACGCTCAGGTTTTGTGCTTCGGCGTAGGCGGTGAGCGATTCGCCTGCCACATAGTCCATCGCGAAGTAAAGGCGCCGCTCACCGTCGGTGCCTACATCGAGGAGGCGAACGATTCCGGGGTGCTGGAGGCGAGCCAGGATGCGGCGTTCGGTCGCGAAGCGCTGGCTGAGTGTGCGGGCTTCGGCAGCAGTGTGGGGCTGGCGTATCAGCTTCACGGCGACCTTCCGGTCGAGCACCCCATCGGCGTGCTCGGCGAGCCAGACGGAGCCCATGCCGCCGTGGCCGAGCACCTCCAGCAGCCGGTACGGCCCGACGCACGTGCCGACGAGGGAATCGGGAGGGACGCGCTCGCGAAGCAAAGGTCGTTCGATGCTCAGCGGCTGCGTGTGCATGGCGAGCATGGCCTCCACCTCGCGACGGATGTCTTCGTCAGGGCAGGCGGTGTGGAGCCAGCCGATTCGCCCGCCCGGTTCCTGCGTGAGCGCTTCGGCGAAGAGCGCTTCGATCTGGTCCCAGCGTGTCGTATCCATGCGGGCTTCTCAGCAGTGGCTACTCTTCAGGGCGACGAAACGCGGTCAGACTGGTCAGCGAAGCGGGACATGGCGGGCTGTTGGCTCAGAAGTGGCCGCCTTCAGAACCGTTCAGTTCGCGCGCGACCTCCTTGCGGAGCCACGCCTGCGCGGCCGTCCACGCCCGCTGGACCGTCTTGGCCGAGAGGCCCATGGCCTCGCCGGTCTCTTCGAGCGTCAGGCCGCCGAAGAAACGGTATTGCACGACTTGGCTCCCGCGCGGGTTGGCTGCTTCGAGTCGGGTGAGGGCCTCGTCGAGGGCCAGCACTTCGTCGGCCTGCTGGTCCGAGAGAAACGGGAGGACCTTGTCGAGGGGGACCGGCCGCTCGCCGCCGCCGCGCTTGAGGGATCGCCTGGCGCGGGCGTAGTCCACCAGTAGGTGGCGCATCGTCGTGGCCGCGAGGGCGAAGAACTGGGCGCGATCCTCCGCGCGCACCTCGCGTTGCTGAGCCAGCTTGAGGTAGGCCTCGTTGACGAGCGCGGTCGTGTTGAGCGTGTGGTCGGTGCGCTCATCGCGGCGCTGGCGCTGCGCGAGGGCATGCAGCTCCTCATACAGGAGCGGCATCAGGTGCTCAAGGGCCTCGTCGTCTCCGTTCCGGAGGCGATGCAGGAGATCCGTGACCGTCGTAGTCGTCATCGGGGAGGCAAGGCGTAGTCCAAACCGATCGTCGGGTAAATCAACGGTCTACAGAGGAGGTCTGCAAGCAATTCGGCCGGAATCGCCCCGGGCCATGTCCAGAATCGCGGCGAGACTGCGCCCTCTCTTGTACCCAGCCTTCGAGTTCAACCGCCTGCCGAGGTTCCTAGCCATGCGTGTCTGTTTCTTCCTTCTGGTACTCTGCTGCCTGCTGCCGGCCGCCCACGGACAAGCGCAAGAGACCGCTAAGCTGACTGCCAGCGACGGAACCTCCTCTGACCTCTTGGGCCAGATTGCCCTCGACCTCAGCGACGATGGGCAGTATGCCATCGGCGGGGCTTGGCAGCACGATCATCCTACCTTTCTCTCGGGGAGTGCCTATGTCTTCTTCCGTGACGGAGGCGCCTGGGGTGAACAGGCCGAACTGACGGCCTCCGATGCGGCCACAGGCGACGAGTTCGGCTATGGCGTCGCGCTCAGCGGCGACGGAACGTACGCGATCGTAGGCGCTCCCGGCGACGACGATACGTTCTTCCTCTCGGGAAGTGCCTACGTCTTCACCCGCACCGGTACTGCGTGGAGTCAGCAGCAGAAACTCAACGCCTCTGACCCTGGCGACAGCGATCGTTTCGGCTCGTCCACGGCTCTCAGCGCCGACGGCACGATCGCACTCATCGGGGCACGGCTCGACGGGGGTGCCGGCTCGTCGACCGGAAGTGCCTACGTCTTCACCCGCAGCGGCACCACCTGGGCCGAAGAGGCCAAGCTCCTCGCCAGTGATGGAGCCGACGGCGACCGGTTCGGCGCAGCCGTCGCGCTCAGCGCCGACGGGCAGGTTGCCCTCGTCGGAGCACAGGACGACGACGATGCAGGCGCGGGCTCTGGCGCGGTCTATATTTTCGTGCGAACGGGCACGACCTGGACCGAGCAGGCCAAGCTCACCGCCAGCGATGCCGCGGGTGGCGATCTGTTCGGGCGCGCCGTCGGCATCAGTGGCGATGGTCAGTATGCCGTCGTTGGGGCCTATCTGGACGATGACGATGGGGCCGACTCCGGCTCGATCTACATCTTCGCCCGGACCGGCACCACGTGGACCGAGCAGGCCAAGCTGACCGCCAGCGACGCCGCGGCCGGTGACCAGTTCGGCTATGGCGTCGCCATCAACGACGGCGGCACCGTCCTCATGGGGGGGGCCAACGCAGAGGATGAGGGTGGCAGCGACGCTGGGGCCGCCTATGCCTTTGTGCGCAACGGCACGACCTGGAGCGAGGCTGAGAAGCTGACGGCCTCCGATGCCGCCGCTAACGATTTCTTCGGTCGGACCACCGCGCTCAGCGCCGACGGGCAGACGGTATTCGTCGGGGCCGATGGTGACGACGACAACGGCTCGGACTCGGGGAGCGCATACGTCTTCGAGGACGTGGTGGTGGTCGCCATCGAGGAGATGCCCGCGGAAGGCGCCCTGCTCTCGGCTGCGGCGCCCAACCCGTTTCGGCAGCAGGCGCGCCTGACGCTCACGCTCGCGCAGGCCGAGCCCGTGCGCGTGGTGCTCTATGACCTGCTCGGCCGCGAAGTACGCGTCCTCCACGATGGCCTGCTCTCAGCTCAGACGGCGCAGACGCTCATTGTGTCGGCGGACGGCCTGCCGAGTGGGCTCTATCTCGTGCGCGTGTCCACGCCTTCGTTCACCGAGAGTCGCCGCGTGGTACTCCAGCGCTGAGTACGGCGGCGACCGCTCACTCAGTGTGCGTGCAGAAGCAGGCGGGTGTGCACCATCGCTTCTGTGCGCAGCCGGACGAGGTAGACGCCACCCGGCAACGCAGCCCCCTCGAAACGGATCGCGTGTGCCCCAGCCTGTTGGGGTGCATCCACGAGCGTAGCGACGCGGCGGCCTCGGATATCGAAGACCTCCAGGGTGACGTGAGCGGCTTCGGGTACTTCGTAGCGCAGCGTGGTATGCTCGGCAAAGGGGTTGGGCGCGGGCCGGTGGAGAACGAGCGCGCCCGGCACCGTACCGGGTTCAGCGGCGACCGGCGTGGTCCCTTCGTAGGCGCCCGCGTCGTAGCTCGCCCCGACCGGGCGCGGTACGCCGTCGAAGTCGTCGGACGGTGCGGTCTCGCTCTGGTATGACGCCACGCCCGCCTCCAGCGCGCCGCTGCCGGGGATGAGGTGATAGTCAAAGGCATCGGGATCGACGAACAGGCCATCGGTCGAGGCACGCGTCAGGTTGGAGGCGGCATCGACGGCATTGGTACCGACCTCGTCCACGATGGGATTGCCGCTCACGACGAGGTTGTTGAACACCACGTTGCCCGTCGCATCGTCCGTGATGCGGATGCCTGCGAAGTTGGGCTCGACGAGCGTGTTATTGACCACCACGCTGTCATCGGAGGGGAGGCCGCAGCCGGGCTCGTCGGTCAGGTGGATGCCGCCTGCGCCGCCTGCGAGGCCGTTGTCGTACGTGACGTTGTTCTGAATCCGTGCGCCCGGCGCGCTGATGATGCTGAAGCCCTTGTTCTGGTTGCCGTAGACGCGGTTGCCCTCGATCAGCGCCCCCTCGATCACGCCGTCGCCGCCCGCGAAGCAGTCGCCGTTGAGCTGGATGCCGTTAACGGCGTTGCCGTACGACACGTTGCCGCGGATCACCGGGTTGTCGTCGGCCACGTCGCTGTTAGAGACGTAGATGCCGTGCTCACCGAGCGAGCCGTATGTCACGTTGTCGAGGATCTGGACTTCGGGCGTGAAGCCGGTGAAGATGCCCCATTTGCCGTTCGGCCCGACCTCGTTGTTTTTGACGACCACGCCGCGCGCGATCACCACGCGGATGCCCGCAATCACGGCGTCGCGCACGCGGAAACCATCGATCACCACGTAGTCGGCGCCCTCGACGTTGATGATGTGATCGCCACGGACGGGGTTGACCTGGTCGACGACCGCGCTCGTGCCCTGGGCTTGAAGGACGATGGGCTCGGCGACGGTCCCGCTCGTTGAGATTTGAAAACCGACGTAGGTGCCGTCGGCCACGAGCACGGTGTCGCCGGGCTGGACGGTGTCGGCGGCGTGCTGGAGCGTGGCCCACGGCGCGCCTGCCAAGCCGCCGTTGGTGTCGCTCCCGGAAGGGGCGACGTAGTAGGTTTCGGCAAAGGCCGCTGAGGCGAGGAGCAGGCTGCACGCGAGGAGCACGCAGCCACGGAGAGCGCGGAGCATCGGATCAGGGTGTGGTGGACAGCGCCACTAATGACGGCAATCTCTGCCGGTTCATCAAACACGAAGCGCCCGGAGGGAATGGTGCGTGCGGTTTCCAGAGCGGCCTGGCGATAGCGTGCGCAGTCGTACCATCCGAACACCACTCACCCAGTGCTTCTCGTTATGAATCCCTCTCGCGCTGCCCTCCTGTTCGCTCTGAGTGCCCTCGTCATAGGCTGTACCGGCGCCGACGATCTCCGCCGCTCCTCGATGCTCGGCGTCTGGAGCGGCGAGGTCACGGAGGGTGCCCAGCGCTACGAGCTCGCCATGACGATCCGGCAACTGGAGGTCGGTCAGGCCGCCGGGGCGGCCATGTATTCGGGAGCGCTCAGCTGCGTCGGGATGCTGACCTTTGAGGGCGAGCGCGATGGCGCCCTCCTCTTCCGCGAGGCCATCGACGACGCGACGGTCTGCGCCGACGACGGCCTCATCGCCATTCGGCCGGGCACCGACGGTACACTCCAGTGGGCATGGTACCGCACCGACGCCGACCCGCAGCCCGATGCCGTGGCTGTGTTGCGCAGACAATAGCGCCTCGCTACGCGTCCGCGAACGCCTCGGCGGTGCGCTGCTCGGGCTCCTCGCCTTCGGGGAAGAATTCGAGCGCGGCCGAGTTCATGCAGTAGCGATGGCCCGTGGGCGGCGGGCCGTCGGGGAAGACGTGCCCCAGATGGCCGTCGCAGCGTGCACAGCGCGTCTCGGTCCGCACCATGAAGTGCGACACGTCGCGCAACTCGCGGATGTGCTCGGGATCGACGGGCTGGAAGAAGCTCGGCCAGCCGGTGCCGGACTCAAACTTGGACCCGCTCTGGAAAAGGGGCAGGCCGCAGAGGTTGCAGGCGTAGAGGCCTGTTTCCTTGTTATCGAGGAGGAGGCCGCAGCCGGGGCGCTCGGTGCCGTGGTCGAGCAGGATGCGGCGCTCCTCGGCGTTCAGCCCGGCCGCGTCGGCAGCGCGGTCGCGCGCCTCGCCGCGGAGGGGTGTGAGGTCGTAGCCGAGGGCGGAGGTCTTGGCCGTGTCGTTCATCGGGAATCAGTAGAGAGCGGAGGGGACTCAGCAACGACGGCGGCACGGTTCCGGTTCGGGCAGGGCGGCGGTTCGTAACATCCGCGTGATACAACCGCTGCACCCGTGACCATCGCCTGCATCGGCGGAGGCCCTGCCGGCCTCTTCCTCTCGCTCCTCCTCAAGAAGCATCGCCCCGATTGGGA
>JABDIZ010000108.1 GCA_013003465.1 Rhodothermaceae bacterium | reverse complement strand
GTGCGCTGCCGGTCTAGTCTTCGGGTACTGGGCCGAGACCCCGGCGCTGCTTCAGATTGCCTACCCAGCGGCGGCTCTCCTCGTCGCCGCGCTCCTCTATGCATCGGCACCGGCCTACTACCTCGGGTTCGCCTGGTGGATATGGTTCGTGACTCCTTTCGTGCGGCGCCTCGTGGACTACCAGGCGCTGAGTTTCAGTACGGCGAGTCCGGTGATGCTGACGCCTTACCTGGTCACAGGTCTGTGCCTCATCACCCTCTTCCGCTTCGGCGGGCGGTTGACGCAGCGCCGCTATGTCCCGGTGCTCTTGGTCCTCCTGGGCCTCGGCTACGGGTACCTCGTCGGGGTGGTCAAGGCGGGCTTGTGGGCGGCGACGTTCGACCTGCTCGAATGGGTGACACCTGTGCTCCTGGGCTTCCACGTGCTCGTCTTCTGGCGCCTGTACCCTGTTCACCGACGCGTGGTGCGCGCAGCGTTCGGGTGGGGCGTCCTGGTGCTCGGGGTCTACGGCGTCGTCCAGTTCTTCGCCCCCGCCGCGTGGGACGCGCACTGGATGGTGGCCTCCGGCATGACCAGTTCCATCGGGCAGCCCGAGGCCTACCAACTCCGCGTCTTTAGCATGCTCAACTCGCCTGGTCCATTCGCGATGGTGATGATGGCGGGGTTGCTCCTCCTGCTTGGTGAGCGAGGGCCTCTCGCCCGCCTGGCGGTTGTGCCTGGGTACGCAGGCTTTCTGCTCTCGCTCGTGCGTGGGGCCTGGGGCGGGTGGCTGCTCGGGCTGCTCTACGCCGTCCGCGGGCTCCGGGGGACCGGACGTCGGCGGCTCCTCGCTGTGCTGGTGCTGAGTGCCCTGACGCTGCTGCCGCTGATGGTCTACGCGCCGGCGGTCGAGCGAGTCACCCACCGGTTCGACTCCTTCGTGGCTCTGGAGCAGGACACCAGCTTTAACGCGCGGTTGCGCCTCTACGCGAACGTCTCTGGCCAGGTACTCGCAAACCCGGTCGGGCGGGGCCTCGGCAGCCTGGGGCGCGCGGCGAAGCTAGGCGGGGGGCG
>JABDIZ010000059.1 GCA_013003465.1 Rhodothermaceae bacterium | reverse complement strand
GGCCCCGAGGTCGCCCTTGATGAGCCGCGCCACGGCGGCCATGCTATCGGCGAAGCCGCCGCCGGGGTACTCGGCATCATTGGTGCCTGCTTCCGTCGCGGCCACGACGGCGTCGCGGTAACGAAGGGCCGCGTTGTAGACCGACCGAACGAACGAAAGCTCCTGGCCGAAGAAGTTGTTCGGTACATCGCTCTCGTCATAGAGCTCGCCGGAATCGGCGAGTTGGTCGATCTGGCCTGCATCCGAGAAGCTCATCCCGAGTGCCGAGGTGGAGCCGCGCATGAGCAACTCCGAGGCTCCACCAATCCGAATGGCGACGGGGAAATCGGGCGGGTCGCCCGCATAGTTAGGGAACTCCGAGTCGATGTAGCGGCCCGTCCAGCCGTCGTAGCGTATTTCGTTGGAACTGGAAGCCGTCGCCCAGATGTCCGTCGAGCGGAAGTGGGAGAGGTTGGGATCCGGGTAGCCTACCGAATGCACGACGGAGAGGTAGCCATCGCCCCAGAGCGACTCCATCGCTTGCATGGAGGGGTGGAGCCCATAGTCGTCATTGAGCACGACCGCCTCGTTCGACGGGATGGCGATGGTAGGCCGCCGCTGGTAGTAGATATCATTGGTTCGTGGAATGACGGTGTTGAGGCCGTCGTTGCCGCCGCCGAGCTGGATCAGAACGAGGATGCGGTTGGTGTCGAGGCGGGCGAGGGCCTGCAGCAACGAACTGCCGGAGGTGGCGTGCACCGGCATCCCGCCGAGCATGAAGGCCGTTCCGCCTGCGACCGCCGCTGAGCGGGACATGAACTCACGGCGGCTCCAGGTGGCGTGGTCTTTGTCGTGGGCTTCGCCATGTTCGAGTCCGATGGCGCGGGGGGTGGCGTGGTGGTGGCGGTCACACATGGGGCAATCCGAAAGAAGACAGCGGGGCGGGTGAAGCAGGAACCGAGACTCAGGTGAGCTGGAACTCGGGCAGGTCGCAGAGGGCGATAAAGAAGTCCTTCAGGCGAGCCTCAGCCGTGCTTGGCGTGGTCTGGTAGAGTGTGTACCATTCATAGACCGGGGCGCCGTTCAACAGGACATCGAGGAGCTCGTCGACGGTTTCCTGTGGCAGCGGATTGGCCAGGAAGTGCGCAGTGAAGTCACTCACGATCGCTTCCGCACTCGTCGGGTCCGAATAGTTCTCGACGAGTTGCCGGGCGTCGATGGGATCCTGATCGCTGCTGCCTTCGATGAAGCGGCGGGAGAAACCCCGTCGCGAAGGCAGCGTGCCGGTCGTGATCCAGGCACGGTACTGGTCGGGCGAGAAGCCAGGCCAGCCCGCTACACTCGGCGGGTTGAACACATCCTGGCCGAGCAGGAAGCCGTCCACGCGGAAGCGTTCGAGGGAGGCCTGCGTCGGGATGATTTCCATCTCGCGCGTGAAACCCACGAGCAATTCGGAGGGGAACTTGATCCGCGCACCGATGAACGCCTCTTCATAGAAGTGCGCGCTCTTGAGCAGCACGCGCACGGCTTCGGCGATGTCGAAGCTGTTGCCGAGTAGCACCTGGGCAAGGTCGGCAACGACCTGGGTGTTGGGTGCGGGATAGACAAACCAGCTGTAGAGCTTCCCGGCGACGAAGTGGGCCATCTCGCTCTCTCGCTGCTGGAAGATGATGTCGATGACATCGTCGTAGCCCCAGTTACCGGTCTGCCCAAAGATGGTCTTGTTGCCGTTGTCGTGACGCGACGGGTCATAGCGCCCGCGGGGTGGGTTCTCGTCTACGACCCAGCCGGTGAGCGCCTTCGCCGCCTCGACGATATCGGCCTGCGAGTAGTTGGGGGAGCCATCAGGACCCAGGATGCCGAGGGAGAACAGTTCCAGCAGCTCGCGGGCGTAGTTCTCGTTGTAGTGCGGCGTGTTGGTGCTGTTGTCATACCAGTTGTCGACGCCGTTGAGGAAGCGGAGCATGGCGGGCTGCTGCCCGATGCCTTCCAGCAGGTCGCGGAAGTTGCCCAGCGAGTGTTCCCGCAGGAAGGTGAGGTACTGGTAGGCAAAGGCGGCGTGCTCGTATACCGGGTACTGGGTGGAGAAGTGATCGTGCCAGAGCAACGCCATCTTCTCGCGCAGCCCACCCGCCCGCATCTCGGCATACCACGAATGTTGCCACTCGTAAATCCACTCGATGTTGGTGCTGCCGTTGCTGGTGGTCTGGTTGTACCAGGAGGGGGCACCGGGAAGCGTACGGGCGCGCGCAGTGTCCACATAGAGGTCAACGATCTGGCCAGGCGTGGAGGCCAAAGCTTGTCCCAGATCTGCTCGGGACAGGCCGAAATGGGTACGCCGGATCAGATGCGCCGCCTGGCGGGCTGTCCAGGGCCCTGTGTAGGGCTCCAAGCCCGCTGCGACGGAAGGGGGCTGCAGGGGCGGATAGGCGTCAGGGGCGACAGCGGTAGTACCTGCAAAGCGGCGAAGAAAGAGGCGACGATCCATGGGGCGGAGGGGGCGAGAAACGGAATCGCGGTTGAAAGAGACACCCGTGGGTGGCCCTCAGGCTGATTCCTCAGGCAAAGACCGTGCACGCAAGGCACCCGACCCGGGCCATCCGGTTCAGCGCAGTGGGATGGAGCGGCGGCGCAACGCCGCCGTGCGCGGAATTAGCTTCTCCGCGTTAGTTCCAGGGTAGGCTGACCCGTGCAGCGGTTACCAATCTTCCGGGTGCGGGCGGAGCGTAGTTCGGAATGAAGTCCCGGAGAGTCGACGAAACATCGGCTCTCCGGGAAACGGGGCATCGAGGCTGCTTGGGCTGCATGCTCGCCAAGGCTTTCGAAGAGGTCGGGGGCTCCGCTGCGCTCCGCAAGACTTCGAATGCGCCCCGTCGTGTCTTGGCAGGTCAATTTCGACCCCACGCCCTTTCCAGCCGAACTGATTGTTAGTTACTCGTTTTCGCCTACCTTCGTTCAGCGGCATGCGCCGTGCGCGAACCCTCCTTTGTCTCACCCATCACGTTCTTCACCATGTGGCAAGAGTTTAAAGAGTTTGCCGTTAAAGGCAACGTCGTCGATATGGCCGTAGGCATCATCATTGGCGCAGCCTTTGGAACCATCGTGACGGCCTTTGTGCAGGGCATCCTGATGCCGCCTCTCGGGATGTTGCTCGGCGGGGTGGACTTCGCGAACATCTTCACGGTGCTCAAGGAAGGCACGGCGCCCGGGCCGTACGAAACGCTCGCCCAAGCGCAGGAAGCTGGGGCGGTCGTGATGCAGTGGGGCGTGCTGGTCAACACTCTCATCTCGTTTTTGCTCGTGGCGCTCGCCGTGTTCCTCTTTGTCAAGTGGGTCAACGGACTGAAACGTGAGGCCGAGGCTGCTCCCGAGGAAGCACCGGAGCCGAGTGCCGATGTCGTGCTGCTCGCGGAAATCCGCGACCTGCTCCAGCAGCGGGGTGCCTGACAGAGCCTGAAACAAGCGCGGGGGCGACCCCGTCGTTCGCCCCCGCGCTCGGTATGGTTGTTGGATCGAACTCAGCGCACGCGCGTCATGCGACTCGTGCGCACGCCCTCTGGCGCTTCGAGGCGGTAGAGGTAGGTGCCGCTCGGTAGCGCATCGGCGTCGAAGGGGATGTGATGCTGCCCGGCCGCTCGCGCCTCGTTCACGAGCGTCGAGATGAGGCGGCCTTGTAGGTCGAAGACCTGGAGGCGCACTAGGCCCGCCTCGGTCAGCGTGAAGCGAATCTGCGTGGACGAGCCGAACGGATTCGGGGAGTTCTGCTCCAGCCCGAACGTGAGTGGGACGCCTTCCGGCTCCGTCGCCACGGGGTCAGCCAGCATCGGGATGATCCCGAACGAGCCGCCCAGGATCGAGGTCGTGACGGCCTCCTCCAGCCCGAACCACTCTTGAAGCACGGTCGCGTAGACCGAGCGAAAGTCGGTCGAGTGGACGAGGTTGCCGTTCGGGTCCGGGCTGGCGAGATCAGGCCCATCGCCGTAGAGCCCGCCGATCACGCCACCGCCGAAGAGGAACAGGGGCGCGGCCGTGCCGTGGTCGGTGCCGTCGGAGCCGTTCTCTTCGATGCGACGGCCGAACTCGGAGAACGTCATCGTGAGCACCCGGTCGGCATCGCCGGTGGCGGCGAGGTCGGCGTAGAACGCCGCGACGGTCTCGGAGACCTGCTGGAGCAGCAGGGCATGCTCGTCGGCTTGGTTGGCGTGCGTATCGAAGCCGCCGACAGAGACGAGGTAGATCCGCGCGCCGAGGCCGCCCTTGATGAGCCGGGCGCACCCGGCCAGCGAGGCCGGCATGTTTCCCTCAGGGTACTCGGTCGCGTTCGACGCGGCTTCATAGGCCTGGCTGATGGCGTCGGCGTAGCGGAACGAGTCGTTGGCGACGGTGCGGAGGAAGGCCAGTTCATCGCCCCAGGGCGTGGGGGGCACCGCAGCGGGATCGTAGACGGGCTCGCCCTGCACGATTTGCAGGAACAACTCCGTGTCGAAGAGGGCCATGCCGTAGCCCGCGCTCTGGCCACGGAAAAGCAGCGGGTTGGAGGTGCCGATCTGCACGGCGGGCGGAAACGCGGGCGGCGCCGTTTCAAAATCGGGGAAGAGCGTTTCGAGGCTACGACCGGCCCAGCCCGTCGTCAGGTACTCCTCCGAGTCGGAGGCCGAAAGCCAGATGTCGGTCGCGCGGAAGTGCGAGAGGTTGGCATCGGGGTAGCCGACGTTGTGAACGACGGCCATGCCGCCCTCGCCCCACGTCGGTTCCAAGCTCTGCATTGCCGGGTGCAAGCCGTAGTCGGTGTCGAGCGCGACCGTCTCATTCGCCGCGATGGCGAGGGTGGGGCGTCGCTGGTAGTAGAGGTCGTTCGTCTTCGGGACGACGGTGTTGAGGCCGTCGTTGCCGCCGCCGAGTTGGAGGATGACGAGCACGCGGTCGGTGTCGAGCGCCGCAAGTTGCTGGAGGAGCGCCGACGGTTCGAGGGCGCGCACGGGCATGCTGCCCGCGAGCATCGCACCTCCGCCCGCGACGGCGAGGCCAGAGCGGACGAGGAAGTCGCGGCGCGTCCAGGCGGCGTGGTCGTGATCGTGGGCCTCGCCGTGTTCGAGCGCAATGGCGCGCGGGCTCGGCTTCGTGGTGCGGTG
Source organism: Rhodothermaceae bacterium (assembly GCA_013003465.1). Taxonomy (GTDB): domain Bacteria; phylum Bacteroidota; class Rhodothermia; order Rhodothermales; family Rubricoccaceae; genus JABDIZ01. Next base: position 3,778 of record JABDIZ010000059.1, on the reverse strand, counting down.
ATGGTCACACATAGCGAGCGGGGTCAGGCGAGTTGGGCTTCGGGGAGGCGGAGGAGAGCGAGGACGAGACCGAAGAGGCGGCCCTCGGCGCCGGGGTCAAACGGGTTCCATTCGTAGGAGGGCAATCCGTCAAGCAGCACCTCCACGAGACGATCCACCTCTTCTTGGTTGAGGGGTACACTCGTGAGGTAGGAAGCGAGGTCAGCCGTGAGCGCAGCGGCGTCGAAGGGCGCGGGCATTGTCATCGCGAGTGGCTGGAGCGTGGCCTGCTGGTAGAGCAGCCACTCGCAATAGAGCCAGCGGAACGCCAGCGTGCCGGTATCAATCCAGGCGCGATGCCCATCCCAGCCCGAGACGTTCGGAGGATCGAGGACGATCTGGCCCGTCGTGTCGGTGAAGTAGTTCAGGATGTTGAGCAACTCGCCCTCCTCCTGGAAGCCGAGCGCCTTGGTGACGCCGTAGAACAGTTCGACCGGGCTCTTGACGCGGGCGCCGATGGTGGCCGCGTCGAAAAAGTGCACACTCTTGAGCAGCGTCCGCACCACCGGCTCGACGACGAAGTCGTTCGCCACGAGCAGCGCCGCCATCTCCGCGACGACCGCCTCGTTCGGGATTGGGTAGACGAACTCTTGGTAGAGCTCGCGGCAGACGAAGTGCGCGATCTCGGTCGGGCGCTGGCCGAAGAGGATCGGCACGATATCGTCGTAGCTCCAATTCCCCGTCTGGCCGAGGATCGTCTTCTCTCCCGCGTCGTGCCACGGGGCGACGAAGTAGGCCTCCTGCGTGCCGTACACGTCGATGGTCCAGCCGGTGAGGGCGCGGGCCAGCTCCTCGATGTCGGTTTGCGTGTAGTTGGGCTGGCCGTTGGGGTCGGTGATGCCCATCGTGAACAGCTCCAGCAACTCGCGCGCGTAGTTCTCGTTGGGTGCGCCAATGCGGTTTTCGATGCCGTTGAGGTAGATCAGCATCGCGGGCGAGAGGCCCATCGCATGCACGAACGGCTGGAGGTCGCCGAGCGCGTGGGTGCGCAGCAGGCCCCAGTAGCGGGCCAGCCAGGGCGCATGGAAGTAGCTGTCGAGGGCCGTTACGAAGTGGTTGTGCCAGAAGAGCGCGAGTCGCTCGCGCAGGCCCGTCCCGGCTACCCGCCACACCAGCAGGTCGCGGTTGATCTCGTGCTTGTATGCGTAGAGCCACCCGACGTTGTTGTCGATGTACTCCTGAATTTCCTGATCCGTCGCGTTAGGGTCCGGGAAAGCCGCGTCGTACCACGCGGGCGTGGGCGGCAGCGGCGCGCTCAGCGCGGCGTCAACGATGGCGTCTACCGCGGCTTGCGGCGTGGAGCCCAGGACCGTATCGGTTTCTGCGACGGTGGGGGCGAGGCCCGTCCGGCGAAGGAGGTGCCGGGCGCGGGCTGCATCCCAGGGGGCCTCGGCGGAAGGGACGTACGAGGCGAGGCCGCCGCCCGTCCGCAGCGCCTCGCCTGTTCGAGGCGGCGCATTCGGATCGGGGCGTGCCGCGCGGTGGGCCCAGTCAATGGGCAGGCGCGGGTCGACGAATCTCCCCGGTAGGTACTCGAAGTCAGGGTCAGCGAGAGCCTGCCCCGGACCCGTGAGGGTGAGGGAGGGAGCCGCCGGGCGGGCAGCGCGGCGGAGGAAGGCGCGACGATCCATAAACGATCCAGGCTAGCAGGCGGGCGTGACCGAGCCGAAGTGTCGGCCACCAACGGCGTTCGCTCAAATCAACGACGATTAACGGCCCCGGAAAGTTACGGGGCCGCTAATCGTCGTTGAGGGATCGTTGAGAGCAACAGGACGGCCGACTCTTTTTATTTGTCTACATGGCTTCAGCACATATTGCGCAAGGACGCCGCCGTTCGCAACATTTTGCTGTTCCACTCAGGCGTCTATGGACGGAGCCGCTCATGCTTGGTAGACTTGTCGCCGCCGTATGGGTCAGTGTTGTCTTCCTGGGGTGTGCCCAGGCTCAGACCCCGATCGAAATTGCCGATGGCCGCGCGGAACGAACTGGCCCTGCTGCCGATCTCTCGGTATGGGAAGAGCGCGCGGCGTTTGGTCAAGCGGCTCGCGTGGCTCGTGCCTACTGGCAGGGACGGGATACCGGCTTCGAGGAAGAACGGCGCGTCCTCGCGGTGGCCGAGGGGGCGTTCACACGGCCCGAGGCCGAGCAGCATGCCATCCTGTTTGCGATGAGCCTGTGGCCTCGCTGCTGCCCCAAGATGGGGCTCGTCGTCATCGAGCAGGGGCAACTGGTGCACCATGTGGCTTTCGAGGACATTGCGCAGGACCTCATGGCTGTGCCCGATCTGGATGGGGATGGCCGCGATGAACTCGCCACGCTCGGGTGGTTCGGTATGGGCGGGCAGATGAGCCAGAGCCTGGCCCTGCTGGCCTTCAGCGACGATGGGCTCAGTGGCTGGGGCGGAACGCAACTCTCCAACAGCGCGTGCGCAGCTGGGCAGAGCGGGACCACAGCGGCCCGCGTCCTAGCGCTCCCCGGGCCGGAGTTTCTGGTGGAGCACTACACGCAGGCGAGTTGTGAGGAGCCCACCTGGCAGCCAGTGGGTGAGGCCGAGCCGCTGCACCTCGTGCCGCCCGAGGAAAGCCCGTACGTCGAACTACCCACCGAGTAGCGTCGGCTCAGCCGATGCGCGTGAAGCCGGTGTAGCGGTGCAGCACCTCGGGTAGGACGATGGAGCCGTCCGCCTGCTGGCCGTTTTCCAGCAGCGCGGCCACGATGCGCGGCAGGGCGAGCGCGCTGCCGTTGAGCGTGTGGACGTACTGCGGCTTGCCGCCGTGCTTCGAATCCGAAGCATCCGGGCGGAAGCGGATGGCCGCACGGCGCGCCTGGAACGCCTCGAAGTTGGAAATGGACGAGACCTCCAGCCAGCGGTTTTGTCCGGCGCTCCAGACTTCGAGGTCGTACTTCTTGGCCTGCGTGAAGCCCATGTCGCCGGTGCACATCAGGAGGCGGCGGTAGGGGAGGCCGAGGGCCTGCACGAGCCGCTCGGCGTCCTCGCGGAGTGCTTCGAGGTGGGTGTAGCTGTCGTCCGGGTGGACGAAGCGGACGAGCTCGACCTTGTCGAACTGGTGGAGGCGGTTGAGGCCGCGCACGTCCTTGCCGTACGACCCAGCCTCGCGGCGGAAGCACGGTGTGTACGCGGCGTACTGAATCGGCAACCGATCCTCTGCAAGGATTTCGTCGCGGAGAAAGTTGGTGACGGGCACCTCGGCGGTGGGGATGAGGTAAAGCGCGTTTCTTGTCTCCTCGAAGATCTGCTCCTTCAGGCGATTTGCTAGTTCCAGAGTGCCAGGGTCTTGGGCACTAGAAAGGATTGCCTCGAACTGCTGGCCTATCGCATCTAGGTTCAAATCAGTCCCGTACATCTGTCCTTCCTTGTCAGGGATTTGCCCCGTTCCTACTCCACTGGCGCCGTTGACAATGAGGGGGGGCTGCATCTCGGTGTAGCCCGCCTCGCCGGCCTGGTCGAGGAAGAACTGGATCAGCGCCCGTTGCAAACGCGCGCCCTGGCCGATGTAGAACGGGAAGCCCGCGCCCGTCACCTTCGCGCCGCGCTCGAAGTCGAGGAGCCCGTGGTGCTCCGCCAATTCCCAGTGCGGCTTCGGCTCGAAATCGAATGATGGCTTCTCGCCCCATTCAAACGCTACCTGGTTCTCCTCTGGGCTGTGGCCCACCGGCACCGACTCATGCGGCACGTTCGGGATCTCCAGCATCACCCGGTCGAAGGCCGCCTCCTGAG
>JABDIZ010000166.1 GCA_013003465.1 Rhodothermaceae bacterium | reverse complement strand
CGTCTCCAGCGATGCTAGAGGTACTCGGCCGCTTGCAGGCTTCCCCGGCGTAGGCTCGCCGGGGAAACAGCGTCCCTTCCCCGCACTATGCGTGGGGATGCTTTAAGCGCGAACTGCCCCGTCACATTCTCAGCGAGACGACGCGCCAGCCGGTGACGCCCTCGCGGAGCAGGTCGGCGGCGGCGGGGCCGTAGTTGAAGAGCAGATCGAGCACGCTCACCCCGCCCACAAAGCCGGGGAAGTTCTGCCGCCGCTCGTGCTCGTCGAAGCGGAGCACCTGCACGGTGGCTCCGTGCGGGATCAGTTGCGTGGCATCGGTCTCGGCGGACTCGGGCAGCGTACCGAGGGCGTCGGCATCGTCTAGTGCGGTCCAGACACGCACGAGGTCGTCCGGCGCGCCGGGTAGCTGTGACGCCTGCACGACCGTGCCTTCCCCGCCGAGGTGTTCGTGCGCCCAGGCCACCGTCGCGCAGGCGAGATCGCCGAGCGAGGCCCACTCTCGCTTGAGGAGCGCGTCCACGCTGTCGCGGTAGTGGTCGTAGAACGGCGTCATGCTGTAGTTGACGTGGAGCGCGCGGCGGTGGCGGCGCACCCACGGCGTAGCGTCGTCGAGCGGGACCGTGTCGAGGCGGCGGCGGTCCTGGGCGTGGACGCGCGGGACGGTGAGCCACTGCCAGCCCTGCCCGTCGGGCGTGCGGATCCGCATCCGGTTCTGGTGCCCCTGGCGGCTGAACGGAAACGTGTCGGCCAGCACGAAGCGGTCCGCCGCGAGCAGGAGCGCAGCGTAGTCGAGGCGCGGGAAGTATTCGGGCGGGCGAATGGCAGTCACAAGCGGGAAGGCTTCCGTCCCCTCCTGGACAGGAGGGGGCGCGCTCTGATTGATCGGAATAAGGAACCACTAGGTGTTGCTCACAAGTCGTGGGTAGCCGGCAGGTAATCTACCCGTCCCTCCGTCTGACGGCCGAGAATGCCACTCGTCGCGGTCGGCGGATCCCGGGTCTTGCGCTCGGGTTGAACCTGCGCTCCCCTCGCCCTGCCTCCCCTATGCCTGCTGTGTCGGACGTCGCCCCACCGAGCCGCCGCGTCTTTCAGGTCGCCTTTGCCGTCTTCGTCGGCTCGATCCTGTTCAGCGTGGCCGGGACGCTGCTGCTCAACGCCGCGCCCCGGCAGGCGGCCGTCGCCCTCGGCTGGATCGCCACGCACACGGGCCTGAGCCTGAACGACCTTATCAAGGGCTCCACGTGGGTCTACATGGCGCTGCTGCCGGTGCTCACCTTCGTGCTCTACCTCCCGGCGCTCGGCTGGCGGCGGTCGGTCCTGTTCTTCCTGTGGGGCAGCGTGATCGGCGCCACGGCCGAGCTCGTCGGCACGCAGACAGGCTTTCCGTTTGGCGCCTACGCCTACGGCGATCTCCTCGGCGCCAAAATCCTGGGGCACGTGCCGTGGTTCATCCCGCCCTCGTGGTACGCGATGGCGCTCGTCTGCTACGACCTCGCACGGCGCTTCCGCCTGCCCACGTGGGGCACCCTTGCCACCGGCGCGGTGCTGATGGTGCTCTGGGACGTGGCGCTCGATCCGGCCATGAGCACGGCGTTCCCCTTCTGGACGTACGAAGCCAGCGGCGCGTACTTCGGAATGCCCCTCGTCAACTGGGCGGGCTGGCTGCTGACCTCGGCCGTCATCGTGTGGGGCTTCGACCGGCTCCTCGGCGGACTCGACACGGAGGCGAAGGGCGCGCCGCTGCTCTACGCAGCCAATGTGCTCTTCCCCGTCTTCATCTGCCTCGCCTACGGGGTGCCTCTCGCAGGCCTGATCGGGCTGGTGGCCCTGGCCGTGCCGTTCGTCGCGCTGCGCTGGCGGGGCACGCCCCAGCGGGAGGTCATGACGGCATGAGCACGACGCTTACCCTCACACCCTCGGCCCTCCCGGAGGCGCCTGCGCTCCCCGCCGGAGCCTCGCGTGCCGAGGAAGACCGCTACCTCCGGCGGGCCTTCCGCCACCACTCGCGCACGTTCTCGCTGGCGACCACGCTGCTGCCGCGCCGCGTCCGCTTGCCCATCGCTACCGTCTACCTCTACTGCCGCACGGTCGATACGCTGGCCGATGAGCGCGTGCTGGAGATCGGTCGCGACCAGGCCCGTGCCGAGTTGGACCGGACCCGGAGGCATCTGGATGCGGCGCTCACTGGGGCTCCGGCCGACGATCTCCTGTGGCACCGCCTCGCGGAGGTCCATGCTCGCTTCGGGCTCTGTAGCCACGCGCTGCACCAGCTACTCGACGGCGCGGCCTGGGACCTTGAGGGACGCCCCATCGGCACGGCGCAGGATCTCTTGACCTACTCCGACCTCGTCGCGGGCAGTGTGGGCGCGATGATGCTCCCTTTCCTGGTACGCGACCGAGCGGACATTCCCGCCCTCGAACCGGCAGCGCGGGCACTCGGCTGCGCGATGCAGATCACCAACATCCTGCGCGACGTGGGTGAGGACCAACGGCGCCTCGGCCGGGTCTACCTGCCTCGCGAAACCCTCGACCAACACGACCTCGCCCCGGACGACCTCCTCGGCCCAGCGCTCGGCGGCGGCCCCAACGCGGCGTACGCTGCGCTCGCCGAATCCATTATGGCGCAAGCCGAACACCTCTACACCGAGGCCGAAGCGGGCATCGCGACACTACCCGACGAGGTGAAAACCGGCATCACGGCGGCGGCGCGCATGTACCGCGAGATCATGAACGAAGTGCGGGCCGCCGAGTACGACAACCTGCACCGTCGGGCCGTGGTGCCGCTCACACGCAAGCTGCGCCTCCTCGTCCAGGACGACTACGCCCGCCGCAAAGACCGCCTCATCGCGACCAACTGACTGCCCGCATGGGCTTCGGCGCCACCGTCTCCCGCCAGCTTGGCGACCCCTCCGGTCGGTTCGGACGACTACTCGTGCGCCTGCTCAATTGGGTGAATGCCCCGGTGAACGAGGCCGCCCTTGACGCCCTGGATCTAACGCCGGACGATGTGCTCCTCGACCTCGGCTTCGGCGGCGGCGCGCTGCTCAGAGAGGCGCTGATCGATCACCCGACGCTGCAAGCCCTCGGCCTCGACCGCTCGCCGGATGCCGTGGCGGTTGCCCGGCGGCGTCTGCGCCGATTCGTGGACACGGGCCGCCTGGCGCTCCTGGAAGGGGATGCCGCCGCGATGCCGTTCGCCGAGGGCGCGTGCTCTTCGCTCGCCACCGTCAACACGCTGTACTTCTGGCCCGAGCCCGCGCAGGTCCTCGCCGAGTGCCACCGTGTCCTGACGCCGGGTGGACGCCTTGCCCTCGCCTATACGGACGCCGAACGCTTGGACCGGATGGAGGGCTTCCGCCGCTACAACCCGGAGGCCGTGGGCGTCCTACTGGAAGCGGCCGGGTTCACGCACGTCACCACCACCCGCTTCGATCAGGCCGGCGGCTTTCTCGTGACGCGAGCCCAGCGGGAGGAAGCATGAACAACCGGATGGGAGCGCGGCTGGCCCGGCGCCTCGTGGATCGCCTGATCCGGCGCGACCTTCAGCGTACATTCCGCCGCGTCGTCTGGCTCAGCGGGGTGGAGGCGTTGCCGGACGGACCGCTCGTCGTTTACGCCAACCACCACAGCTTCTACGACGGCTATCTGTTCTGGCTGCTCGTACGGCATACGCTCCGCCGCCCGCTCGTGATATGGATGGAAGAGTGGGACCTGGCTCCGCTCTTCGGCCCCATCGGCGTGCTCCCCTTCCCTGCCGAGGATGCCCTCCGCCGCACGACGACGATCCGCGAAACGGCCCGCCGCCTCGCCGCCGATCCGCGTACCGTGCTGCTCCTCTTCCCGGAGGGCGACCTCCGTCCGCCGGATCAGGGCCTCGGCGCGTTCCGCGCCGACCTGGATCGGCTCGCCCGTGTGCTCCCTGAGGCCGTCCGCTGGCAACCGTTGGGCATCCATCTCACGTGGTGGGGTGAGGATCGCCCCACGGCGCTGCTTTCCACTTCCCCACCGCACGACGCACCGGACGGAAAGGAGGCGGATCGGCTTCGGGCGGCCCTGGATGCCACTCGGGCCGTCAGCCCGGCGGTGCTTCAGGAGAACCGCGCCCGCTTGCTTTTGGATGGCCAGCCGAGTGTGCACGAACGCTGGGACCTCCGCGCGCTGGCTCCGCTGTTTCGGCGTTGGACCTAAACCGCCGTAGCTTTCAAGCGCAGTCCTTGTCCCCCACTGGTCATGCTTCGTCTCCTCGGCCTCGTGCTCCTCCTCGCTACCGCGGCCCCGCCGGCCGCCGCCGATTCGCCCGTCACGGATTCGCTGACGCATTACTACACCGCCCAGGACGCCGCCGCCATCGCGCGGCTGTACGCGGAGGCCCGTACGCGCGAGGAGCGCCTGCTCTGCTCCTACCGCCTCTATCCGCTGACGAACGACGACGACTGGCTCACCTCGCTCCCTAGCGACCCGACCAGCACGTCGGCGCGCGAACTGGCGCTGATCGCAGCGCACTGGGGCTACCGGGCCGCCACGGCTCCTGCGTGGCGCATCCCGACGTACGGCCGCCGGGCCGAGTCCATTTTGCGGCGTGCGCAGGCACTCGACCCCGCCGAACCCTACGTGCTCCTCGTGGAGGGCCAGACGCTGTTTTATAAACCGGCTCTCTTTGGCGGCGATGTAGAGGCGGCACGGGCCCGCTTCGAGCAACTGCGCAACGTGTTGGGACGCGGCGGCGTCCCCGGCCTGCATCCCTTCGAGGCCGAGGTCTGGATCTGGCTGACGTACCACCGCGAGCGGCATCCTGAGGCCGACCGCTTGCGCGAGCACCTCCTGGCCCGCCAGCCGCCCCCGCTCTTCCGCCAGTTCCTCCTCGACCCGCCAGCGTAGCCCCGCCCGTGCTCGTGCTGGCCCTCCTCCTCGCCACACACGGCGTCCTCCTGGCGATTACGGCAGTCAACCTCGTCACCTTGCACCGCCGAGGGCAGGACCGCACAGCGCTGGGGGCGTACCCGACGCTCTCGGTGCTCATCCCGGCGCGCAACGAGGAGGACAACCTCCGACGCCTGCTCCCGTCGTTGCTCACTCAGGACTACCCGAATGTGGAGGTGATCGTGGTGGATGACGCCTCGGAGGATGGCACCGCAGCGGTCCTCTCCGCCCACGCGGATCCGCACCTCCGCGTGCTCTCTGGCGAGGGCCCGCCCTCGGGCTGGCTCGGCAAGCCGCACGCCTGCTATCAGGCCGCCGAGGCCGCCACCGGCGAAGCCTTTCTCTTCCTCGACGCCGACGCCGAGTTGACCGATCCGGGCGCGCTGCGCCGCCTCGTTGAGCGGTTCGCTGCGTGCGGGGCGAATGCTGTATTGACCGGCCTCCCGCGCTACACCGGCACGGGAGGCGGCCTGTTGCTGACGAGCCTCGTCCCCTTCGCGCTCCTGACAGCCCTGCCGCTGTCGCTCGTCCCTCGTATGGCGTCGCCCGCGCTCAGCGCCCTCAACGGGCAGTGCTGGATGATCCGCGCGGAGGCCTATCGTCGGTACGCACCCCATCAGGTGGTGAAGGCGGAGGTACTGGAAGACGTGAAGATCGGGCGCCTGCTCAAGCGGCACGGCATGCACCTCCATCTGCGCGACCTCGGCGGCGAGGTGCGCGTGGAGATGTACCGGTCGTTCGGCGAGGCGTGGCGCGGCTTCCGAAAAAATGCCTACCTGCTCCAGGGCGGCTCGCTGCTGCGCTTCCTACCCCTGCATGCGCTGTTCTGGATGCTCTACGTCGTCGCGCCGTTCGTCGGCTGGCCGCTCCTCGGCACGACCTATCTGCTCAAAGGCCTCGCCGACCGCGCGGCGCGCTTCCCGCTGTGGGTGACGCTCCTTACTCCCCTCGTGCTGCTCTGCGGCGCCCTCATCCAGCTCGACTCGGCCTTTGCGCATGCCACGGGACGCGTGGCGTGGAAGGGCCGCCGCGTCTGAGCCAATTCGCCTGCGGCGGCTACCTTTCCCCTGCATGGTTCACGCTCCCCTATGGCCAGCAAGCTTGGCAACCCCGAAACGTCCACCCCGCTCTCCGGCTCGTTCGGCCCGAATACGAGTTCGGCGCTACGAGCGCGGCTCTACCACATCATCTTCAAGGCCAACACGCCTGCGAGCAAAGGCTTCGATGTAGTGCTCATCCTCGTCATCACGGCCAGCGTGATCACGGTGATGCTAGAGAGTGTGACGGCCGTGCGGCTGCAGGTCCCGGAGTTGCTGCGTGCCGCCGAATGGGTCTTCACCATTCTGTTCACGATCGAGTACCTGCTGCGCCTCTGGGTCGTGGACCGGCCTAGCCGGTACGCCCGCAGCTTCTTCGGTGTGGTGGACCTGCTGGCGGTGCTCCCGACCTACCTCAGCGTCCTGATTCCAGGCGCGCAGTATCTGCTCGTGGTGCGGCTCCTTCGGATCCTGCGCGTCTTCCGCGTGCTCAAGCTGGCCGCCTACCTCGACGAGGCCGATGACTTGGTGACGGCGTTGCTCAACAGCCGTCGCAAGATTTTCATTTTCGTCTTCGGGGTCCTGACAGTCGTGGTCATTTTCGGCTCACTGATGTACCTGATCGAGGGCGAGGAGCACGGCTTCACGAGCATCCCGCGCAGCGTCTACTGGGCCATCGTGACGCTCACAACGGTCGGCTACGGCGACATCTCGCCACAGACGGATCTGGGGCAGACGGTCGCGGCCCTGATCATGATCATGGGCTACGGCATCATCGCCGTCCCAACGGGCATCGTGACCGCTGAACTCACGTCCGAGCAGACGCGGCGTACGATGGCTGCGTCGATGCTGCGCTGCGCGCAATGCGGGCACACCATTCACGACGCCGACGCAGCGTTTTGCAAGCGCTGCGGCACCCCGCTGGCCATCAACGTTCCCTCTACGCCTGCGCCGGAGGCCCCACCTCGCGCGCCCTGATCGGATCCGAACCGACCGACACACTCCGCTCGCGGATGGCCTCGCGCCACGCCCGGGTGAGAAACGCGTAGTCAAGCGCCTCGATGGCTTCGCCGAGGTCGGCGTTCGCCTGAAAGCCGAGATCCACGGGCGACAGGCTGGCGATGGGGGCACTGGAGAAATCGAGTACGCGCGCGCGGCCGAGACCAAGCCGATAATCCCCGTGAAGTTGGCCGAGCACGCAGGCCTGCCCATCGGCGAGTTCCAGCGTCGCCGGGCTGATGCGCGCGTGCCAACCGGGATCCCTTTCGTCGAGGACCGCCGCGCCGCGCTGGACCCGCGCGCGTGCCGCATCGAGCGTGACGGCCGCCTGACGGCGAGCCAATCGGCGAGCGGCGAGGTGGGCACGGAGGCGATGCAGCATACACGAGTCCGGTCAGTGGTCCGAGGGTACCCGCCTCGCCGTGGTCCGTTCCGCTGTTGAGAGCAACCTGGGGCGAGGTTAAGAGTCTCTGCCTGCGGTAGACCGCCGACGGCTGACCGCTGTCGGCCGCTCTTCCTCGCCTCTCTGCCCCAACCACTCGCTTCTGCCGATGCGCCACGTCGTCCCCCTTCTTCTCGCCGTCACCTTGCTCTCCGGCTGCGCGCAGCGGCCCCTCAC
>JABDIZ010000022.1 GCA_013003465.1 Rhodothermaceae bacterium | reverse complement strand
GGAGCGAGAGGTAGCGCTCGTGGTGCAGCAGCGCCTCTTTCAATTCCTGCTCGTTCGTCGCCGCGTTCCACTCCTCCATGAAGTGCTCCTCGTCGATGCGGCTGGCGATGCCGGCGAGAATGCGAAGGTGGGCGCTCGTACTGTCTTCGGGACTGACGAGAAAGAAGAGGGCGTAGACCGGCTCCGACCGCGCAGGCTGGGCCGTGGCCCCGTGCGTCGTGTCGAGGTGGATGCCGGCGCGGCAACGGACCATCACGAGCTCCGACTGCCGGATGCCGGGGAGCCGCTGGTGCGGGAGCGCCGCGCCGAAGGCCACGGGCGTCATCCCATAGCTGGAGGCGTCGGTGAAGCCCTGCTCCAGCCGCTCGGCCGGAACGTCCAGCGGCTCGGCGAGGACGGCCGAGGTGCGGGCGATGAGTTCAGGGTAGGACACCGGGGCCTCGAGGTCGATCACGGCAGCGCGCGCGATGAGGCTCTCGAACGGCGCCTCGTCCTGCATCCCTTTCTCCTTCAGGATCGAGCGGAGTTCGCTGTCGAGCCCTTCGTAGCGGTACTGTCCGAGGCGGGCGAAGAGGTGGTAGATCGCCCCCTCGCGCTGGACGTGGCCGCGCGCGTAGTAGTAATACCACGCCACGCCGACGGCGATCACGGCGAGGGTGAAGCCGATCGAGAGCAAGCCCATCGTGGTGATGAGGATCGCTGCCGTAATGATGCCGATGATCTGCATCCACGGGTAGAGCGGCGAGCGATAGCCCGGCACGTACGAAGGAATCCGGCTCTCGCGCATCACGATAACCGAGAGGTTGAGCAACCCGAAGACGAGCAGGTTGAACGCGCTGGCCAGCTTGGCCACGCCCTCGGCCGAGAACCCCACGATGATGAGGACCATGAGGCCGGACGTGACGAGGATCGCGAGCACCGGGGTTCCGGTCTTGCCGATCTGGGCGAAGCGCGCCGTCACGAGGTGGTCGCGGCCCATCGCGAGGGGATAGCGCGAGGCGGAGAGAATGCCCGCGTTAGCCGTGGATGCGAACGCCGCAATCGCCGCAGCCACGATGAGGATGAGCCCAACCGGCTCCGGCAGCCAGTCGAAGAACGCTTCCGCCGCCGTGGCCACCGGCGTCAGGTCCGAACGCAGCTCCACCGCGTCCAGCACGGCGACCATGATGTAGACTCCGACGACGTAGAGCAGTGTCGCCGTCGCCAGCGAGAGGAACATCCCGAGTGGGATGTTGCGGTCCGGGTCCTGCACCTCCTCGGCCACGCTCGCCACCTTCGTCAGCCCGGCGTACGAGACGAACACGAGCCCGATGGTCGAGATGAGGCTGCTGGCACCGAAGGGCAGAAATGGTTGGAACTGCCGCTGGTGCGTGTCGACTACATCACCGGAGAAGACCTCGAAGAGTCCCTGCGCTACGAAGAACGCTAACACGCCGACGATCGTGACC
>JABDIZ010000019.1 GCA_013003465.1 Rhodothermaceae bacterium | reverse complement strand
AGGTAGGCCTCTAGCAGCGGGTGCACATGCACCACGATGGGCCGGTCCTTGTACTTGGCCGGAACGGTGTCACGGTAGTGGCGCAGCCAGCCCGCCAGCCGGTTCACCACATCCTCGGGCGTCGTCGGCTGGTCGAGTTCGACGGGGCCGAAGTCGCGGTCGGGCTGCGGGATCTCGGCCGCCCCGGCCGCCGCCATTGCCGCCGACGGATCGGAGCCATCGACTTCCTCCGTCGCCTTGGTGGTGATGCTCGGGCGGAGCCGCTGCCGCGTGATCTCGACGAGGCCGAAGTCGCTCATCGGGAGCAGCTTGGTCACGGCGCGGTCCTTGGCGAATTCCTTCTTGAGCTCTTGGTACACCTTCCGGCGATGACTCTCGGAGCGCATGTCGATGAAGTCCACGACGATGATGCCGCCGAGGTCGCGCAGGCGCAGGTGCTTGGCGATCTCGCGCGCCGCTTCGAGGTTGACCGCAAGCAGGTTCTCGGACTGGCTCTTGCCGCGTCCGGCGCGGCCCGAGTTCACGTCCACGACGTGCATCGCCTCCGTGTGCTCGATGAAGAGGTAGCCCCCCGACGGCAGCGCCACCCGCGATGAAAACACCTCCTCGACGGCCTTCTCCAGCCCGGCCGCGCGGAAGACGGGCGTGTTGGAACGGTGGAGCACCACCTTGTCGGCCATGTGCGGCGCCACGGCCTGGATGTAGGCCTTGACGTTCTTGTGCAGGCGCGGGTCGTCGATCAGGATGCGGTCGTAGTCCTCCGTGAAGAGGTCTCGGATGATCGAGGACACCATGTTGACGTCCTCGTAGAGCAGCGCGGGTGCAGGCGCCTTGGGACCCGTCTGGCTCTCGATCTTGTGCCACTTGTCGAGCAAGAGGCGCATGTCTGTGTCGAGCGTCTTCGCGTCGCGGCCGTCGGCCACGGTGCGGACGATAACGCCGAAGCCCTCCGGCTTGAGGCTCGACGCGAGCGTGCGCAGCCGCCGCCGCTCCTTCGCCGACTCAATCTTCTTGGAGACGGCCACGTAGTCGGCCGCCGGGACCAAGACGAGGAAGCGCCCCGCGAGCGAGATGTCTGTCGAGACGCGGCTGCCCTTCGCCGAGATGGGCTCCTTGGTGATCTTGACGAGGATCCGCCCGTCGCGGCGAAGCAACTCCTCCGGCCGACTCGGTGGCCCGCTGGAGCGCGACGACTTGGACCCGGACGATCGGGAGCGGGAGGACTCGGCCGTCTTCTTGCCGGAGGATGAGTCGCGGTTCGAGGACGAATCCCTGGAGCCCCGGTTGCGCCCGCGGTTCCGGTCTTGCTTGTTCTGCGGAGCCTCCTGGCGCTCAGCCTTCGCGTCGGCTTTTTTCTCCGCGCGGGCTTCGGTCTTCTGCTCAGACGATTTACTCTCGCCACGGCGACGCCCGCCGCGCTGCTGCGAGGATTTCTCGGCGGCCGAATCGTTCGTCGGCTGGGTTTCGGCGTCGGCCGACGCCTCCTGCTTCGTTGATGTGCGCTGATCCGAGGAGCCTTCCCCACCTGAGCGACGGCGACGACGCCCACCCCGACGCCCACGACGACGGCGACCCGAGGAGCGGGAACGCTGCCCCTCTTCTGTCTGCTTCGGCTGCTCGGCCTTGTCGGTGGGCGTCACCTCTGCGGTCGCCTCCTCCGACGAGGCGCCATCGCCCTGCGCGCGCGCATCCGGCTCGGGCGTGGGGGCCTCGGCCTGTTCGCGGTTCGCGGTTCGTCCCCGCCGACCGCGGGACGACGAGCGGCGGCTCTCGCCGCGCGACGATTCGTCTTCCTGCGCCGAGTCCTTCGTGTCCTCGGGCGCGTCTGCCTTGGAGGCTTTTGCTTTGGTGGTCTTTTTGGGCGCGGGCTTGGCCTCGCCGGGCTCGATGCGCCCGGTCTTGAGCGTCAGGTCGATGACGAAGGGCGAGGCCGCGCGGCGCTCTTCGCCCGCTTCCTCCTGCTCCTCCTCTTCCTCGCGGCGCCGGTTCGATGAGCCACCCCGGCGACGGCGGTTGGACCGGCCCCGTCCGCGCGAACGATTGCTCCGCCGAGGAGCAGCCTTCTGCTCGGCTTCCTCATCGCTCTCCTCCTCGGCTTCGAGTTCGAGCGTGTCCTGCACGTCCGGCTCGGAGTCGTCGTCGGCGACGCGCTTCTGCGGCGCGTGCGAGAGCTGCGTCTCGTAGCCCGGCACCTTCTCGCCTGCGATGCTCAGCAGCGCAGCGAGGTTGTCGGTCAGATCGGAGAAGTGCAGGAAGGCGTCCTGCTTCTGGCCGATGTCCACAAACGCCGCCCGAATCGAGGGCATGACCTTGCGGATGCGGCCGAGGTAGATGTTGCCGAGGGTGCGGACGTTATCCGGATGCTCGACGTAGAGTTCGGCTAGGTTGCCATCTTCCACGATGGCGATGCGCGAGCGGTCTTTGCTCGCGTTGATGACGATTTGTTTTTTCATGCGGTTGGATAGCGCGCACGGGCGCACGATCCTCGGCTGGCCTGGCCGCGAGGCGCGGCAGGGGGAAATGCAAACCGAGGGGCGCCTCTGGCGCGACGACGGGCGGTTGCACGGCAGCGTGGCCTGTCGCCAGCCAGTCGGCGGGACGGGGCAGCACCCAGCGGGCAAACACGCGAACGAGGAACGAAACGAGGGGCATCGGGGCGATGCAGGGCCTTCAGCCGAGCGTGAGTCACAAGCGGCTCACGGAATGCGAAGGCCCGGTAGAATCAGATGGCGCGAACGCGCCGGGAAGTCGGGACCGCCCGGTAAGGGGCGGCGGCGGGGAAGCACACGCCAGCCGTGTTCATCGAGAGGCTGGTCGAAACCGCCGCGAACGGGCAGCAAACGCAGCCGTTCAGGTACGCCGGAAGCTACGACGAGGCGGCCCGCAGGGCAATGTGCCGTCCCCGGCGCGGGCGGTGCTCCCTGCTACGCACGGCGGCTTTCGCACGTTTCGCATGTTTCGCATGAACCGGTCGCGAACCCGGCGCCCGACAACGGGTTCACTCCATGCTATCTTGTGAGGCTGTTCAGGTCCGCAAGCGCGGAGGCGAGAGCGAGCTCTGAACAGCCTCCGATTGTCCTCTGCCGGAACCAGCCCGGCCCCTTCCCTACGATCCCCGACCATGACGACTCCTGCTTCCCCTAAAACGGCAACGGACAACGGCGCCCCGGTGAAGGCCAAAGGCCTCGAAGGCGTCACCGCCCTGGATTCCGGCATTTCCTTCATTGATGGGCAGGCGGGGACGCTCATCTACCGCGGCTACACCATCGAAGACCTCGCGCGCAACGCCTCGTTCGAGGAAGTCGCCTACCTGCTATGGCACGGCGACCTGCCGAAGCAGAGCCAACTCGATGAGCTCAACGCGCAGTTCCGTGCCGCACGGACGGTCCACCCGGACATCATTGACCACCTCAGGCACCACACGCCGAAGGACGCCGTCCCGATGGCCGCCCTCCGCACGGCGCTCTCCATGCTGGCCCTCTACGACGAGGAGGCCGAAGACATGAGCCCCGAGGCCAACGCCCGCAAGGCCGTCCGCCTGACGGCCAAGCTGCCCACGCTCCTGGCCGCCTTCGACCGCATCCGCAAGGGCAAGGAGCCCGTCGCGCCGAAGCAGGAAGGGTCCACGGCCTTTGACTTCCTCTACATGCTCAACGGCGAGGAGCCCGGCCCGGCCGCCGAAGAGATCATGGACGCGGCGCTCGTGCTCCACGCCGAGCACGGCCTCAACGCGAGCACGTTTGCCGCCCGCGTCATCGGCGCCACGCTCAGTGACATGTACTCGGCCGTGGTGGGCGCGATGGGCGCGCTCAAGGGTCCGCTCCATGGCGGCGCCAACATCGAGGTGATGGGCATGCTGCTCGACATCGACGCCACCAGCGCCGATACAAAGACCTACATCGAGCAGAAGCTGGCCGACAAGGAGAAGATCATGGGCATCGGGCACCGCGTCTACAAGACGCTCGACCCGCGCGCGGTTATCCTGCGCGGCATGCTCGAAGGGCTCTCCGATGAGAAGGGGGAACGCAAGTGGCTCGAGATGTCGGACACGATCCGCCAGACGGTCAAGGACGCCAAGGGCCTTGAAGCCAACGTCGACTTCTACTCGGCCTCGGTCTATTACCTGCTCGGCATCGAGCGCGACCTCTACACGCCCATCTTCGCCATGAGCCGCATGACGGGCTGGACGGCGCACCTGCTGGAGCAGTGGGAGGACAACCGCCTCATCCGGCCGCGCGCAGGCTACAACGGCCCGCGCAACAAGACGGTCGGCCCCATCGCCGAGCGCTGACACAGCGGAACGTTCCTTCGAAGCGAGGGGAGCCGGTGGGCTCCCCTCGCTTCGTTTTGCGATGCACTAGAAACAGCGCGGCCTTACCTTTCAGCGCGCTTCTCGCCTGCCCCTACGAAGTTTCAGAAAAAGATGAAACCACGTGGAGCGGCGCGCGGTAGGCCCTCCTCCTTCCTCCTTCTCACCTGCCTGTCGTCATGGCCACGACTGTTCAGGACGTCTCGCCAAAGCCGGTCCTGCGCTACCGCATCCGCACCGGGATGTTCGCGTGGATGCTGCACCGCCTGACCGGCCTCGCCCTCGTCGGCTACCTCATCGTCCACGTGTGGGGCCTCAAGGCGATGACCGATCCAGACGCCTACAACTACCTCATCACCAAGTACCACGGGCCGCTCTTCAAGATCGGCGAGTTCCTGCTGCTCGGCGCGGTGATCTACCACGCGCTCAACGGCCTCCGCATCGTGCTGATCGACTTTGTGGGGTGGAGCCCGAACCAAAAGAAGCTGTTCTGGACGCTCGGCGCCGTGGCCGCTGTGCTCTTCGCCGTCGGCGGCTACCCCAGCATCGCCGCGCTCCTCGATTACCTCGGTAGCTAACGGAACCTCTCATGGCAACGAAGTACGGCCGCACCGCCCGTTCGAGCGCGTTCCAGTGGTTCACGCACCGCATCACGGGCACCTTCCTGATCTTCCTGCTGATCACCCACTTCTGGGTACAGCACTACAACCGCACGACGGCCAGCGTCACGCATTCGGTCGTGACGGCCGAAGAGGCGGATCGGGGCATCCTGCCCACCTACCCGGAGGAGGCCAATGAAGCCGTCCGCGAGCGGCGCCTCAATCAGGAGGGGGACCGGCAGCCGATCATCCCGGCCGAGGGTAGGTCGGCGCAGCAGCCGGTGGCCTCGGCTACCCCCTACGACGTGTTGATGCTGCGTCTCGCTGACCCCGTGTATGCTGTCCTCTGGAAGGGCTTCAACCTGCTCTTCCTGCTCTTCGCGCTGCACCACGGCTTCTACGGCGTCTCCAACATCCTCTCCGACTACATCCGCAACGATATGCTCCGCGTCGGCGCGATTGCGCTCTCGTGGACCGTCGCGCTCGTGCTCTTCCTGATCGGCGCGTACTCGGTCATCGTTGCCGGACTCAATGTGTAGGTAGGTCGTGGGCAGTGGCCCGTTGATGGTAGCGACCACTGCCCACGAACGACTGACAACTGATCAACCTCATGACCTTCACCCACGACATCGTCATCGTTGGCGCCGGCGGGGCCGGGCTGATGGCCGCGCTCTACGCCGCAGAGGGCGGGGCCGACGTGGCCGTCGTCTCCAAGCTGCATCCGCTCCGCAGCCACACGGGTGCCGCGCAGGGCGGCATCGGCGCCGCGCTCGGCAACGAGGAAGAGGACCACTGGATCTGGCACGCCTTCGACACGGTCAAGGGCTCGGATTACCTCGGTGATCAGGATGCCATTGAGCAGATGTGCAAGGACGCGCCGCGCACCATCGTGGAACTGGAGCACTACGGCGTCCCCTTCAGCCGTACCAAGGAGGGCAAGATCTCGCAGCGCCGCTTCGGCGGGCACACGCGCAACTACGGCGAAGCCCCCGTCCGCCGCGCCTGCCACGCCGCCGACCGCACAGGCCATACGATCCTGCACACGCTCTACGAGCAGTGCACCAAGAAGCAGGTCCGCTTTTACGACGAGTACCAAGTGCTCGACCTGCTACGCGATGAGGACGGTACCGTCACCGGCACCGTCGCCTACGAGATCCTGACGGGCGAGGTCCACACCTTCCGCTCCAAGCTCACCTGCTTCGCGACCGGCGGCTACGGCCGCGCCTTCAAGACGACCTCCAACGCACACGCGGGCACCGGCGACGGCTTCGCCATCGCGCTCCGCGCGGGCATCCCGCTGGAGGACATGGAGTTCGTCCAGTTCCACCCGACGGGCCTCTACCGCCTCGGCATCCTCATCACCGAGGGCGCACGCGGCGAGGGCGGCATCCTGCGCAACTCAGAGGGCGAGCGCTTCATGGAGCGCTATGCGCCGACAGTCAAAGACCTTGCGCCGCGCGACATGGTCTCGCAGTGCATCTACAAGGAGATCCGCGAGGGCCGCGGCATCAACGGCAAGGACCACGTCGTGCTCGACATGACGCACGTCGGCACCGACGTGCTGGAGCACAAGCTGCCCGAGATCACCGAGTTCAGCCGCGTCTACCTCGGCATCGACCCCGTCAAGACGCCCATCCCCGTGGCGCCGACGTGCCATTATGCGATGGGCGGCATCCCGACCAACGCCGACGGGCAGGTCGTGGCCGGGCCGAGCCGGGAAGACGACATCGTGGACGGCTTCTACGCCGTCGGCGAGTGCGCGTGCGTGAGCGTACACGGCGCCAACCGCCTCGGCACCAACTCGCTCCTTGACCTCGTCGTGTTCGGCCGCCGCGTCGGCATCGCGATGGCGAAGCAGATCCGCGACGGCGTCGACCTCCGCCCGCTCGACGAGGATGCCGACCGCCCCACGCGCGAGCTGCTCGAATCCATCCTCAGCCGCACGGAGGGCGAGAAGGCCGTCGCCGTTCGCACCGACCTGCAGGAGACGATGATGACCAACGTCTCCGTCTTCCGCAACGAGGAGACCCTCTCCACCGTCATGGACGACCTGGCGCAGCTTCGCCAGCGTGCCCAGAACGTAGTCGCCGACGACAAGGGGAAGCAGTTCAACACCGACCTGATGGATGCCGTCGAAGTCGGCTTCATGGTCGACTACGCGCAGTCCATCGCCGCGAGCGCGCGCAACCGCACCGAGAGCCGGGGCGCGCACCTGCGCGAAGACTTCGACACGCGCGACGACGAGGCCTGGCTCAAGCACACCCTCTACTGGGCCGACGCTGAGGGCCAGCACGAGATCGGCTACAAGGACGTCATCATCACCCGCTTCCAGCCGAAGGAACGCAAGTATTGACGATAGGGCGATAGTCGCTATCCGATGAGGAGCCCTCGACTATCGCCTATCGCACATCGACTATGCAACTGACCGTCAAAATCCAGCGCTTCGACCCGGAGAAGGATAGTGCCCCGCATTGGGAGAGCTACCAGGTGGAAGCCGACCCGATGGACCGGGCGCTCGACCTGCTCCACTACATCAAGTGGCACGTGGATGGGAGCCTGACCTTCCGCAAGAGTTGCGCCCACGGCATCTGCGGCTCCGACGCCATGCAGATCAACGGCGAGAACAAGCTGGCCTGCTCCGTGCTCGTGCAGGGCCTGGCGAAGGATGGCGGCACGATCTCGTTTGCCCCCCTCCCCGCCGCCCCGGTCATCAAAGACCTGGTCATCGATCAGGAACGGTTTTTCGACAAGTACCGTGCGGTGATGCCGTGGCTCATCACGGACGACCCGGCGCCAGAGAAGGAGCGCCTCCAGAGCCCCGAGCAGCACGCCGTGATCGAGGAGGCCACCAAGTGCATCCTCTGCGGCGCCTGCACGCACGCCTGCCCCAGCACCTGGGCCGACCCCGATTACCTCGGCCCGGCGGCCATGCTCAAGGCCTACCGCTACGTCTTCGACAGCCGCGACTCCGAGGCCGAGGAGCGCCTCAAGGTGGTGGACTCCAAGGACGGCCTCTGGAAGTGCTACACCATCTTCAACTGCGTACAGTCGTGCCCCAAGGGCATCGACGTGACGCGGTGGCTCTCGGCGCTCAAGCGCAAGGCCGTTACTACACGGTACTG
Source organism: Rhodothermaceae bacterium (assembly GCA_013003465.1). Classification (GTDB taxonomy): domain Bacteria; phylum Bacteroidota; class Rhodothermia; order Rhodothermales; family Rubricoccaceae; genus JABDIZ01. The sequence goes on along the minus strand of JABDIZ010000019.1, from coordinate 5,293 downwards.
AGATCGGCTGCTCTTCGTCATCTGCGCCCCGGTTGCCTCATGGTAGCCGGGGCGTTTTGCTGGCCCTGCATTTCCGCATGCCCTTCTTGGAAGTTTGAATGTGTGATTGTACTGTGTACCGACCATCATCACCATGCTAATTTCTTACCCTCTCATGCGCCTCTTTGCTACCGCTCTTCTGCTCATCACTCTTCTTCTCCTCGCGCCGATCAGCACGGCCCAGACGCCGGGTTCGTGTCCCCAGCCCCTCGCCTCAGCCGACCTCACGATCAACGACGTGGAGGCCCGCCTCTACAACAACGGCGCCCTCTTCTGGAAAGGCGGCACTCCCACCTACGAAGTACCCCAAGCGCTGGAGACCAATGCCATCTTTGCCGCCGGGATCTGGATCGGCGGGCAGGTCGATGGACAAGTCCGCTTTGCAGGCGCCGACTACTCCCACTGGGAGTTCTGGGCGGGCCCGCTCGACGACGGCGCGACGCTACCCGAGGCCGACTGCCAGCGTACCAACACCAATGGGCGCGAGGCCTGGGACCGCATCTACGTCGTCTCTACCGATGATGTGGCTGCCTATGACGACTCTGGCATCGCCACCGACGACCTGGCCGACTGGCCCGTCGGGCTGGGTGCACCGACGGTGGACGCGATGGGCGACCCAGTGGAGCCGACGGACCGGGATCAGTTGATCGACCTGGCGGCGGGCGAGCGGCCGGTGATCTACGGGAGCCAGACCGCCTTCTGGGTCATGAACGATGTCGGTGGGCCACACCTCTGGTCAGGCAGCAATATCCCTCCGCTGGGGATTGAGGTGCAGGTGAGTGCCTTTGAGGTAGCTGACGGCGAGGTGCTTCCGCTCTACCAGAGCACGTTCTACCGCTACCGCATCATCAACCGCAACAGTGTTGCCATTGAAAATGTGTACCTCACGGTATGGACTGACACCGACCTCGGCAACTTCAACGACGACTACATGGGTAGCGACTCGACGCGGGGAATGGGCTATACCTATAACGGCGACGGCTACGACCAAGGCACCAACGGCTATGGGTTTAGTCCGCCTGCCCTAGGCGTCGATCTGCTCAGCGGGGCCGGAAGTGTGATGACTTACTTTGGGGATTCAAGCCCTCTAGGGAATCCCGCCGACGGTGCCGAGGCGTACCCCTACATGCAGGGCCGGTGGCGCGATGGCACCCCAATGACCGAAGGGGGCCTCGGTTATATGACTGGTGGACCTATCACCACCTATATCTTCTCGGGAGAGCCTGAGGCGGGTGCCTTCTGGAGCGAGTTCAACATTGACGGCCAGGGTACAGCCAACACGCCATCGGATCGCCGCTTCCTGACTTCCACCCCATCGTTCTCGCTTCAACCCGGCGAGAGCTACACCGTCGACATCGGCATCCTCTTCGCCTTTGGCTCGGGAAATCTAAGCAGCATCACGGCACTGCGGGCAGCCAGCGATGAGGTGCAGGCGCGCTATGACGCGGGGGCGCTCTTCGACACGGTTGAGCCGAACCTTCCGCTGCCGCCAACAGGTACACCTACCCCCACGAGCCCCGAGGACGGCACCGTCTTCACCGAAGGCGATGTCATGCTCTCGTGGACGGCTGCCAGCGATGCGGATTACTACGTGATCGAGGTCGATACCAGCGCCACCTTCTCCGCATCCTCTCAGGGTCATGTCGCTGGAACCACCATTACGCTTGACTCGCTCGACATCCCGGTGAATCAGGCACGCCCCTTCTACTGGCGCGTGCGTGGCGCCACTGCCGGAGGCCTCGGTCCCGCATCCGAAGCCCGCTCGTTCACCTACGATATCTTTCAGTTTATTATTGGTCCGCTCCGCCTCAGCAACGGCGAGCCCGCCTTCGTCGAGGTCGTCGGTCCTGATGGCGCGGACCCCTGCGGTCCCGATGCCACCTCCACCTTCGGCTGCGACGAGGTCGGCGGCAACTGGATCTACCCCTCCTTCAACGGCACGAACGAGTACCTCATGCACTCCCTGTCCGCTGGGCCGGAGGCTGTACTCGCCAACTATGCTCCGAACGACTACGAGATCCGCTGGACGGATGAAGGCTCCTACGCCGCCTACATCTTCTCGGCCAACACGCTCGTCGAAGTGCCTTTCGAGGTCTGGGACATCGGCTTCGTCGAGCCGGGCACCGAGAACGACCCCAGCGACGACGTGCAGCTCATCCCCGTGCTGTTTGCCGATGGCGGCGGCGAATGCGCGTTCAACTTCGGCGAGACGGAAGACCTCGGCTACCCCGCCACCGACCGCATCTACGCCTACTACCCGCTCGATGGCATGTCGCACGATGATTGGGTGACCTACGCGCAGCCCCTCGTCGAGGCCAATGGCGGCTGTGCGCCTGCTCCCGCCGGGGATCAACCCAACTACTTCTCCTTTGCCGACGGCGCGCGAGGCCGCCCGCTCCAGCGCGTCATCATGCTCGACAACACGGGCACGGGTGACCTGGGCATCATGCAGGGCTCCGTCCAGCGCTTCTACACCACCGACCCGCCCGGCACGGCGAATGAGGATGGCCCCGGTGGCCTCGCGGAGGGCTACCGGCTGAGCGCGGCCTACCCCAACCCGTTCGCGCAGCGCACGCGCGTGCCCTTCTCGTTGCCGACGGCGGGCCACGTGCGGCTGGTGGCCTACGACCTGCTCGGGCGGCAGGTGGCCGTGCTGCATGAAGGCCCGGTGGCAGCGGGCATGCACGAGGCGACGTTCGAGGCGGAGGGGTTGGCCTCGGGCGTGTACGTGGTGGTGCTGGAGGCGGAGGGCATGATCCAGACGCGCCAGAAGATCCTCCTCGTGCGGTAGCGGAACTCTACCCGCCTGAGGCGTATTACCCGCAGCACCCTTCGGGGTGACTCTCTAAGTCAGGTCCTTACCTGCTTGCCAGCCCGCCCGGTGGTAACACACCGGGTGGGTTGTTTTTTGCCGCGCGCGGTGCTCAGGCGATCTCGTCCATCGCCTGCGCGATGGCGATGAAGCGCGGCACATAGGCGCGCGTCTCGGCAGGCAGTTGTGGGTAGATGTCCCAGAACGTCGGCGTCCGCCCGAGGCGACGCTCGGCACGGCGCACGAGCCCCTGCACGCGGCCCGGCCCGCAGTTGTACGCCGCGAGCGCAAGCTGCCAGTCCTCGTCGAACAGCTCGCCGAGATAGGCGAGGTAGCGCGCGGCGGTCCGCGTCGCATGGCGCGGGCTGTACAGCGCCCGTTCGCTCACACCGTACATGGCGCCCGTCGAGGGGAGGATCTGCCACAGGCCGATGGCCCCGGCCGGACTCACGGCACTCGGGTTCAGCCCGCTCTCAATCACCGTCAGGTACTTGAGTTCGAGAGGAAGGCCACGCTGTGCGAGCGCCTGCTCGATCATGGGGAAGTAGCGCTGCCCGCGCTGCGCAAGCCGCTGCACGCGGCTCTGATACCGCCGCCCTTCGCGGGCGACGAGCGCCTCGGCATCTTCGGGATAGAAGAGCCAGGCCGGAATCGCGGACTCCATCGGACCGAATGCCAACCCGAGGCTCCCATCCACCATCGTCGGATCGGTATGGGCGAGGCTCTGCAACTGAGCGCCTCGGAGCGTAGCCAGTTCTTCCGACGACAGCGAGCCGGACTGCACCGGACCGAAGTGGTTCTCATAGACGGCCTGCGCGGTGAGCAAGAGCGACCGCACTTCCAGATCGGTCCCCGAAGCGGCGGACAGCTCGCGCGCCTCGGTGAAGGCCTCGGTGGCTAGGTGCTCGGCCTCGGGCCCGCGCGCAGCCTCCGCGTCAGCGACGAGGCCACGCAGGGCGACCATGCGGCGCGCCCAGTCCAGCGCATCGGTGCTATCGGAGACGGCGACTGAGGACGCGGTGCTGAGCGCCGACGCGGGCGCGGCGAGAACGCCCGTCAGGAGCCAGACGCGTCCGACGAGCGCAAGAAGAGGACGGCGAATGGGCAACAGAACAGACAGCGGACGCATAGGGAAGGGAGAAAGCGATACGGTAGATAACACCGTTAACCAGGCCAGAAACAGGCCAAAACGCTGTTTCCGGCCCTCTTTCACAGAAGCCTGACGCGGGCTTCACGGCGGGCCCACACAGCGCCTGCGAGGCCCGATCACGAGGCGCCTGCGAAGGCCCGCCTCCCGAGCCTGCCCGCCTCGCTGCTTTCGTCGTGGCCCCCAAGGTACGCACGCGCACACTCCTTTGCTGCTGGCTTGGCGAGGCAGGCCGCTCGCCTCTACCTTAGCCCTGTCTTTTCCCTGCCCTGCTACATGGAGGCTGCTCTCAAGATTCTCTTCGTGGACGACGAACCCGACCTGGCGCCGCTCATCCGCCAGAAGTTTCGTCGCCACGTGCGTGATGGCCAACTCGACCTCGAGTTTGCCAGCGATGGCGTGGAAGCGCTCGAAACGCTCGACGAACGTCCCGACATCGAGGTGGTCGTGACCGACCTCAACATGCCCCGCATGGACGGCCTGACGCTGCTGCGCCACCTCCGCAAACGCGAGCGCCAGCACAAGGCCATCGTCGTGACGGCCTATGGCGACATGGAGAACATCCGCACGGCGATGAACCAGGGGGCCTTCGACTTCCTGACCAAGCCCATCGACCTCGGCGACCTGGAGGTGACGATCAACAACGCGCGCGAGCTGGTCGAGCGCGAGCGTGAAGCCTCTTTCGTCCGCGAGGCCATCGGGCGCTACCTCTCCGATGAAGTCGCACAGGCCATCCTCGCCGACCCGGATGCCCTGGCGCTCGGCGGCGAACGCCGCGAGGTGAGCGTGCTGATGAGCGACCTGAGCGGATTCTCGGCCCTCTCCGAACGCCTCGAACCCGAGCGCGTCGTGGAGTTGCTCAACATCTACCTCGGCAAGATGACCGAGGTCATCGACGCCTACGGCGGCACCATCGATGAGTTTATCGGCGACGCCATCCTCGTCATTTTCGGCGCGCCGATCCCGCGCGAGGACCACGCCGAGCGCGCCGTCGCTTGCGCCGTGGCGATGCAGCGCGCCATGAGCGACGTCAACGCCGTCATGGCCGAGCGCGGACTCTCGGACCTCGCGATGGGCATCGCCGTGAACACGGGCGAGGTCGTCGTCGGCAACATCGGCTCGGAGAAGCGCGCCAAGTACGGCGTAGTGGGCAGCCCGGTCAACCTGACGAGCCGCATCCAGACGCTCGCGGCCTCAGGCGAGGTGGTCATCACCACCGCCACCCGCGACGCGGCAGGCCCCACCGTCCGCATCGAATCCACGCGGAAGGTCTCGATGAAAGGCTTTGCCGAGCC
>JABDIZ010000012.1 GCA_013003465.1 Rhodothermaceae bacterium | reverse complement strand
GGCCGTCGGCGCGCTCGGCGAGGAAGACCTGCCCCATGCCGCCGCGCCCGATCTCGCGCACGACCCTGTACGCTCCGATCCGCTCCGGCGGTGGCGACTCGGCCGGAAGTGCGTCGCCATGGACGGCATCGCCAAGCCGGTCGAAGTAGTCAGCCGCACCCGCATCCATCGCGAGCAGCTTCTCTACCTCCTCGCGGAGCGCGATGTCCCCGCCGCATTCAGCATCGAGGAAGGCCGCGCGCTCCGCCGGGTCGCGCTCCAGCGCTTGGTTGAAGAGGTCTTCGATGCGCGTCCAGCGGTCGGAATTCATGGGCGAGGTGAGGTCCTGTTCCTTTTAGTCACCGGAATGAGGGGCGCTTCGAGTCAGCGGGGCGCGCCGAAGGCTTGCGGTCCACGAGGCCATCGACTTGCCAGCGCATCAGGGCTCAGCGGGGCGGGCCGACGAGTCGAGCGGGTCGCGCTTGAGTTCGCTGTAGAGCCAGGCGCGCGCCACACGCCAGCGGCGCGTGACCGTGGAGGGTGAAACCTCTAAGGCCGCGGCCGTCTCCTCGTTGGTCAGGCCACCGAAGAAGCGGCATTCCACGATGCGGGCGGCCTGGTCGTCGACGCGTTCCAGGCGTTGAAGCGCCTCTTCGAGCGCGAGCACCTCTTCGGCCTGCTCTTCGGGGACGAACAGGGCTTCTTCTAACGAGAGATCGTGTTGGCTGCCGCCGCGCTTGAGCGCGCTTTGCTGCTCGGCGTAGGAGACGAGGACGTGCCGCATGGCCTTGGAGGCCACGGCGAGGAAGTGGGCCCGGTTCTCGTAGTTTCCCCCGGCACCGACGAGCTTGAGGTAGGCCTCATGCATGAGCGCCGTCGTGTTGATCGTCTCATTGCCGTGCCAGCGGGCGCGGTGCTGGCGCGCGAGGGCATGCAGTTCGTCGTAGATCCGGCGGAAGAGGTCAGCCTCGGCTCGCTCATCGGACGCGCCATTGTGGAGCGCCTCGAGCAGGCGTGTGACCTCGCCCTCGGGGGCGGGGCGAGCAGACATGACGGGGAAGGGTGGTGGCCCTAGCAAAGTAGGGCGCTACCCCTCAGCCAGCAAGGATCCCCCGCATAGAACGGCAGAGGGTCACGGCAGACCGCAGGCTGGCCTGTACTGCAGAAACAGGTCGGAGGCGCGAGGGTGTATTC
>JABDIZ010000417.1 GCA_013003465.1 Rhodothermaceae bacterium | reverse complement strand
GAACTCGACCGTATCGCCGTAGTGCCGTCCGTTCTCCATGCGGACGTTCTGGTGCTGGCGGTCGTAGTGCTCGTGTGTTTCCATGATGCGCACGGCCGGGATGCCCGCGTTCGAGAACGGGCTGTGGTGCCCGCCGCGCCCGAAGCGGTCGAGCCGGTAGATCATCATGATGTCAAGGTTGCGGATGTACTGGTCGGCCATACGGTCCACGTAGCGGGCGAGGTTGCGGGCGGGGCTGTCGACCCCGCCCCCGGTGAAGCGGCGGATGCGCGCCTCGCGCTCGGTCTCGACGGCGCGCGTGCCCTCCGAGAAGACGCGCGCCGAGGTATTGTCGCACACCCCGTCGATGCCGCACGTGTTGCCGATCATGTCGTTGTTGAGGACGGCCTCAATGCGCCAACCCTCCGCGCGGGCGGCTTCGGCCATGTGAGCACCACCGTAGAGGCCTTGCTCCTCCCCCGAGAGCCCGGCGTAGATGATCGTCGCCGGAAAGGTGTACTGCGAGAGCACGCGCGCGGCTTCGAGCACGCCCGCCAGACCCGAGGCGTTGTCGTTGGCGCCGGGCGCGTCTGAGGCGAAGTCCATCACGTCGGACGCGCGGCTGTCGATGTCACCGCTCACGACGACGTAGCGGTTGGCATTGGAAAAGCCGCGCTGGATGGCGAGGATGTTGACGACGACCGTCGAGTCTGGGATGCGCCGCTCGCCCGCGACGACGGCGCGCTGTTCGACGATCTCCAGGCAGCCGTCGCACACGAGATTGATCTGCTCGAACTCCGCTTTGAGCCAGCGCCGTGCAGCGCCGATCCCGCGCGTGTCGCTTACCGTGTCCGAGAGCGTATGGCGCGTGCCGAAAGCAGCCAGCGTGCGGATGTCCTGTTCGATCCGGCTGGCGTCCACCGTCGCAGCGATGGCGCGCAGGCGCGGCACCTCCGTCGGCGGCGCGGGGCCTCCGGCCACCGAGTCGGGCCAGGCCGCTGACTGGCCCGAGGCCGCGCTGGTCAGCAGGGCGAGGGCGAAAACGAAGACAGGCAAACGCATGGCAGCACACGGCACGGGAACGCCGGATATTAGCGCCGACCGCACTCATCCTCCGCTGCTATGCCTGCCGATCTCGCCCAGGCCTTCCTCGACCAGTCCCGCACGTACCTGCGCGGCGACTACCGCCCTCGAATCGAACGGGCCCTCGCCACGCTCTCCGATGAAGACCTCTGGTGGCGGCCCAACGCGGCCTCGAACAGCGCGGGCAACCTCGTGCTGCACCTCGCAGGCAACGTGCGGCAGTGGATCGTCGCCGGGCTGGGCGGTGCCCCGGACGTACGCGAGCGCGACGCCGAGTTCGCTGCGACGGGTGGGGTCGCGGCGGCGGAGTGCCTCGCCCGCCTGCGCGCGTCGGTGGACGACGCCTGTGCGATCCTTGAACGCCTCGACGCCGAAGCCCTCGCCCGCCAGTACATCATCCAGGCGCACGACGTGACGGGGATGGAGGCCGTGTACCACGTTGTGGAGCACTTCGGGATGCACACGGGGCAGATTCTCTGGATCGCCAAGGCGCGCACTGGCGCAGGGCTCGGCTTCTACGCCGAGAGGCCCGGCGGCCTCGCCAAACTAACCTGGACACCGACGCCGGACGGGCCCGAAGCGCCCTGACGCATCACACGCTACGAAATACGCGCGCAGCGGTAGTTTGCTCGCCAGCCCTCCGCATGTCTTGTCCACTGATGTCCCGTAACGATGCCTGACCCCTCGCCAGTCGTTGCTGGCATCGACATCGGCGGTACGACCATCAAGGCGGGCCTCGTGACCCGAGAGGGGGCGGTGCGGGATCGCTTCACGCTACCCACGGCCGGCTTCCCCGATCCGCGCCGGCTCGTCACCACGCTGATCGAGGCCATTCGGATGCGGCTCCGTGGGCACGTGCTGGTCGGCGTCGGTGTGGGGGCGCCCAACGGCAACGTCTACTGGGGCACCATCGAGCAGCCCCCCAACCTGCCGTGGCCCGGCGTCACGCCGCTGGCCGACTGGCTGGCCGCCGAGGCGGGCGTGCCGTGCGTGCTGACCAACGACGCCAACGCGGCGGCGCTGGGCGAGATGCTTTTCGGTGACGCGCAGGGGATGCGGCACTTCCTGCTCATCACACTCGGTACAGGCGTGGGCAGCGGGATCGTCGTGGACGGCAAGCTGGTCGCCGGGCACCGGGGGTTTGCGGGCGAACTGGGCCACGTCATCGTGGAGCCGGGCGGTCGGCTGTGTGGCTGTGGGCGACGCGGTTGCCTGGAGCCCTACGCCTCGGCCAACGGGTTCGAGCGCACGTATCAAGACCTGACCGGCACGGCGCGTGAAGGCGAGGAGGTGATGGCCCTCGCGGCCGACGGCGACGCCCTCGCACAAGAGACCATCGACCGGACGGCACGCGTGCTGGGGCGCGCGCTCGCCAACAGCGTGGCCTACACCGAGCCCGAGGCCATCTTCCTGTTTGGCGGCCTGGCCTCCGCCGGAGACCAGCTCCTCGGGCCGGTGCGCGAGCAGTTCGAGGCCCATCTGTTTCCACTCTACCGAGGGCACGTCGCTCTCCGGTGCTCCGGCCTCCACGCAGGCGATGCCGCCTTGTTCGGCGCGGCGAGTCTCATCTGGACCGATCAGCCCTGAACGAGGGGAGGTCCGCTGCCCCGGTTTACCTTCGGGCCTGGCACGCTACTCGTCTTCCTGCGCTCATGCACGGCGCTCCTCCCTGATCCCATGCCTCGTCCCACCCTGTCCAGCCGTCGAGCCTTTCTGCGCCGGAGTGCCGCGCTTGGCGCCCTCGCTACCCTGCCCGGCTCGGCGCGCGCCACCGTGCCCGCGGCGACATACCCCGTAGCGATAGCCACGTGGGACAACCGCCGCGCCCTCGCCGCGGCGTGGACCGTGTTGCAGGGCCGCGGGTACGCCCTCGATGCCGTGGAACAGGGCGTTTGGGTTCCTGAGGCGGACCCAGAAGACCACAGCGTCGGCCTCGGTGGGTACCCGGACCGTGAGGGCCGTGTCACGCTCGACGCCTGCCTCATGGATGAACGGCACCGCTGCGGGTCGGTCGCGGCGCTCGAAGACATCCTCCATCCGATCTCGGTGGCGCGCAAGGTGATGGAAGAGACGCCCCACGTCATGCTCGTCGGCGAGGGCGCGTTGCAGTTCGCGCTAGAGCAGGGGTTCGAGCGGACGACCTTGCTCACCGAGCATGCAGCACAGGCGTGGCGCGACTGGATCGAGACGAACGAGGACCGGCCAGCCATCAACAACGAGCGTCGCAAGGCGCTGCCTATCGAAGACCACCACGACACCATCGGGATGCTCGCCCTCGATGCCGAGCGCCGCCTCGCAGGAGCCTGCACCACGAGCGGCTGGTCGTTCAAGCTGCGCGGGCGCGTCGGCGACTCGCCCATCATCGGGGCCGGGCTGTATGTGGATGGCGAGGTGGGCGCGGCCACGGCCACCGGGCACGGCGAAGAGATGATCCGGATGGCGGCGGCGCACACCATCGTCGAGCGGATGCGGGCGGGCCGGACGCCGCAGGAGGCCTGCCGCGAGGCCGTCGAGCACCTGCATCGCATCACGCCCTCCGATCCGTCCACCATTCAGGCGGGCCTCCTCGCCCTCAACCGCGATGGTCGCTTCGGTGGCTTTGCCCTGCAACCCGGCTTCAACTACGTCGTCACGCTGCCCAGCGGCGCGCCCGAGCCTGCCGTGGACGGCACCCTTACCGACCGGCTGTCGGTTCCCGGTGGCACGACCTACGTGATCGAAGCCCCTGCGCTCCTCGGATGACGACGCCCGTTGATCTTCAGGACCAGGCCCGCAAGCTAGGCATCGGTACCATCCAGCGGCACCTGTTCCTGTGCGCCGACCAGACCAAGCCGAAGTGCTGCGACCGAGAAGCCGGGCTGGCGTCGTGGGCCTACCTCAAGCGGCGGCTTAGGGAACTCGGCCTGACCGGCGCGGGCGGGGTGCACCGCACCAAGGCCAACTGTCTCCAGCTCTGCCTGCGCGGCCCCATCGCCGTCGTGTATCCTGAGGGCGTGTGGTACCACTCCTGCACCCCGGACGTGTTGGAGCGCATCATTCAGGAGCACCTCATCGGCGGGCGCGTCGTAGAAGACTTCCTGATCCTTCGTCCACCCCTCCCCGAGCCGTCTCCGTTGGACCTCGACGTATGAGTTGCCATGAACCCTCGCCTCACGACGGTGGGAGTCACCGTGTTCGCCGTGCTGCTGTTGGGAGCCGGAGCGGCATTGACCTTCCTGCCTGAAGAGATCGGTGCCGCGGTATCCGGGTCGAGCACGCCGCCGATCGTGCTCGCCGTGCTGGGCGCCGCGCTGTTCGGCCTGGGTCTGCTGAACTGGACGGCGCGCCAGGCGCCCATCGGTGGGATTTACGGGCGGCCCGTGCTGCTGGCCAATCTAGTGCACTTCACCGTCGGTGGGCTGGCGCTGCTGCGCGTGGCGCTGGCCGAACCGGTGGGCGTGGGCTTCTGGGGCGTTACGCTCGTCTACCTGGCGGGCCTCGTCTTCTACGGCGTGCTGCTGTTCAGGGGGCCAGCCGATCCGTTGAGCACGGGAGCAAGCCATAAGTGAACTGCCGCCCAACACGACGCATCCGCTGACGCGCGCCCACGCGGGCGGAGCGCATCGACGAGACCGCCCGCCTCGGCGCTGAGAACCTCGGCGCCAATCAGTGGCCGCGGGCCACGAGGTAACTAACGGGGTGCGGGCCCGTAGGGCAGCGGTGTCTGGCTCGCTTCTCACCCACGCCCCATGCGTCGTCGCTTCGCCCTGCTGACGGTGGCTTTTCAGGCTATCGTGCAGCACCCGCTCCGCTCGCTGCTCTCTACGCTCGGTCTCGTCATCGGCGTCGCTGCGCTGGTTGCCATCCTCTCGCTCATCGACGGGATGGAGCAGTTCGCCCGCGAGCAGATCGAGTCCTCAACGGACCTCCAGAGCATCACGGCTACGCCGCGCACAACGGATCAGATCGACGGGGTGACCATCCGTCGGGATTCATTCCCAACCCCGACACTGCTGGACGCCCGCGCCCTGGATGCCGAGTTGGGCGGAACGGCTACGGTGACGCTCACGCAGCGGCGGGGCGTCGAGGTGGGACGCGACACGATGCAGAGCGCCGCGGCGCTGATGGCCGCCGAGGCAACGATTTGGGCCAACGCCCCCGTCGAACTGAAGGCCGGGCGCTTCTTCTCGGCCGCCGAGGAGGCCGAGGAACGGCGCGTGGTGGTGGTTTCCGCTTCGCTGGCCGAGCGCTTCGCCGACTCCGCCGAGGCGGCGGTGGGCCGTATCCTCCTGATCGATGGCGATGAGGCCGAAGTCGTCGGTGTGGTGGACAGCGAGGCCGCCGGGCCCGCCAGCGTGGCCGGGCCGTACGCGGCCTTCGCCGAGCCGCCGGAGGAGCGCGCGCCCACGCTCATGATCCATGTGAACCAGGCCGAGATGGTCCCGATCGTCGCCGAGCAGGTGCGCGGCTGGCTGGACGGCCGGTTTGGGGGCGGCCAGAATGGTTTCGCCGTCAACCTCTACGAGGACTACGCTGTGCAGCTACGGCAGGGCATTCTGCTGTTTAAGCTCATCATGGGGTTCATCACGGGCATCTCCGTGA
>JABDIZ010000411.1 GCA_013003465.1 Rhodothermaceae bacterium | reverse complement strand
TGTCGCGCACGCGCAAGTCGGTAATCAAACGTACCGGCGTCAGTTCCATGGACTCTGCGGGGACGGCGGAACCAACCTGACTGAGCAGGCAATTGACGCCCAGCATTCGAAGCAGCGTACTCTTTCCCGCCATGTTGGGCCCAGTAATGACGTGGATCTAGCCAAGTTCGTCGGCGATCTCCAACCCGTCCTCCACCGGCGCGGCGATGCGCGTGCTGTTGGGAATGAACGGCTCGCCCGCCGGGAGCGTCCGCTCCACGACCGGGTGCCGTCCTTCCTCGATCTCCAGCACGGCCGAGTCGTCCACGGTCGGGCGGACATAGCCGTGCTGCTCGGCCACCTCGGCGAACGAGGCGAACACATCGAGCATCGCTAGGAGCCGTGCGTTGTGCTGCACCGGCTCGACGGCCTCGGCGACGGCCATCCGCAGCGTCTCGAAAAGCTGCCGTTCGAGCCCGACCATCTTCTCCTCGGCCGTCAGGATCTTCTCCTCGTACTCTTTGAGCGCGGGCGTCACGTAGCGCTCGGCGTTGACGAGCGTCTGCTTGCGGATGTAGTCGTCCGGGACCTTGTCCTTGTGCGTGTTGGTGATCTCCAGGTAGTAGCCAAAGACCTTGTTGTAGCCGATTTTCAGGCTTGGGATGCCCGTCCGCTTGGTCTCGTCGGCCTGGAGCCGAGCGAGATAGTCTTTGCCCGACCGCGCGATGGTGCGTAGTTCATCCAATTCCTCCGAGAAGCCATCGCGGATGTAGCCACCCGCGTCCATCTTGGCCGGGGGCTCGTCCACGAGCGCCGCGCCGATGCGCTCCACGAGGTCCTGACACAGCGTGAGTCCATCGCGGACTTTGGCCAGCGTATCGGTGTGCTCCCCGGCCAGCAGCGTTTTGAGCGCCGGGATCTGCTGGAGCGTAAGCCGGAGCGTGACGAGGTCGCGCGGCGTGGCGCGGCCGGTGCACACCTTACCAGCCAGCCGCTCCAGATCGCCGACATGGCGCAGTTCTTCGCGGAGGCTCCGGCGCAGCCGCGGACTCGTGAACAGCGCGTCCACAGCATCGAGGCGCTGCTCGACCTTCTCCACGTCGCGGAGGGGGCGCACGAGCCAGGCGCGCAGCAGTCGGCCGCCCATCGGCGTGAGCGTCGCGTCGAGGATGCCGATGAGCGAGCCGTCGCGGCGGCCCTCCTGCATCGTGGCGACGAGTTCGAGGTTACGCTTGGTCTGCGGGTCGAGGGCGAGGTAGTCGTCGGCCGCGTAGCGCTGGATGCGGCGGACGTGCGGCACACGGCCCTTCTGCGTCTCGCCGAGGTAGTAGAGCGCCGCGCCCGCCGCCGTCAGCCCGAGCGGCAGGTCCTCGACGCCGTAGCCCTTGAGCGAGTGCGTCTGGAAGTGGCGCAGGAGTGTCTCGTAGGCGAAGTCGTAGCCGAAGACCCAGTCCTCCTGCTCGGTCACCGCGTAGGGCCCGAGCGGCAACTCCGCTTTCTGCCCCTTCTCGATCAGCACCTCTGCCGGGCCGACGGTCTGGAGCAGTTGCGCGAAGCGGCTGACGTGCACTTCCGTGAGCTGAAACTCGCCCGTCGAAGCGTCCACGAAGGCGAACCCCACGCGGTCTTTCGCCTTGCGGTCGGTGCCGAGAACGGCGGCGGCGAGGTAGTGCGCGTGCTTGGGCGTGAGGAGTTGGTCACGGAAGGCCACGCCCGGCGTGACGACCTCCACGACGCCGCGCTTGACGATCTTGCGCGCGAATTTGGGGTCTTCGAGCTGCTCACAGACGGCCACGCGGTAACCCGCCTGGACGAGCTTGGGCAGGTGGCTGTCGAGGGCGTGGTGCGGGAAGCCTGCGAGCGGCACGTCGGCGGCCTGGCCGTTTGAGCGCTTGGTGAGCGTGATGCCGAGCACGTCGGCGACGATCACGGCGTCCTGCTCGAACGTCTCGTAGAAATCGCCCATACGGAAGAGCAGGAGCGCGCCGGGGTGGCGGTCCTTGATCTTCCAGTACTGGCGCATCAGCGGCGTCTCTTTCGTGCGCCGCCGCTCCTTCTCGTTCAGGAAGAGATCTGCTTGGTCGATTTCACCCATCGCTGCTGTCTGCGTTGTCCTCGTCGTGGCCGTGGACCGCACGGAGCGAGTCGTACGCCGCCTGCGAGGAATCGATGCGCGCCCGTAGGGCCTGGCGATCCGCCTCGCGTTCATCCGCCCACGAGACCACTGCACGCACAGCTACCTCGATCTGATCCACGTCCATCGTGCATTGCAGCCCATCGCCACCGATGCGATCACGGACGCTGAACCGCCCGGTCACGCGCACACGGTCGTACGGGTCGATCTCGGTGCTGTCGGCGGTGAAGACCTTCAACGGCGGCCCGAAGCCGTAGCCGCGCGAGCGTGCCTCGTTCGGGCGATGCCCGTCGTCGATGAACAGCGTCGGGTAATCGCGCTCCTGCTCGACCGTTTCCGACGGGGCATCGACGGCGGGCATCAACTTGACCTGGCAGGAGCGCCCACTCCGGGCTTCCTCGTCGGGGTAGCAGGAGAGCAGGCGCGGAAACAGGTTCAGGTACCCCTCCACAGTGACGAGACGCTGGTGATTCGTGGAATCACACGCCGCCGCATAGTCCACCGCGATGGGCGGCCCGGTGGGCAGCGGCTCCTCGGGGGCCGGACAGGCCATCAGGAGCACGAGGATGAACAGAAAGGGCGCGAAACGCATTAGCCGGTAGCGGTTCGTGGAGTCCTCTAAACTACACGTGCCTGCTGCCGACGGCGTGGCAGCCACGCGGCGATCCGGCCGGATCGTGATCCGCAGCCCGGCGGTTCTGCGATAGAGGAGATAGAGCCCCCTGAATCAGACCGACAGCCCCATGCGCTCTTTCCTCCTCGCCCTCCTCCTCGTGCTCGGAATCGGGTGCAACAACCCGGACCTCGCCGAGAACCTCCAACTGCCCGAGTTCACGGCTCTAGACGGTCCACCCTCCTCAACCACGGACTACCACCCGAAGCAGACGACCGCCACGGCCGACGTGCACGGCTGGGTCAACTCCGAGGTCTTCCTCCGTTACGCCCTCAACGACGACTCGCTGCTCACGACGACGAGTGCTACCGACGTGACGGACCTCTGCGAAGAGAGCGGCTCTGTGCGCACGTGCACCTTCGATTTTCCGCTCGGCGGAAATCCCACGCCCGTCGTCTTCGACGTAGGCGACCGGGTGTTCTACCAGTGGTTCGTAGAATATGCGCTTCCCGAGGGCACCGACCCCGCCTATACCGAATCGGAGGTACGCTCGTTCGTTATCGAGCTACCCGCCAGCTGTTCGGATGACGACGACTGTCCAGGCACCGAGCGCTGCGTGCGCGACGAGCGCCGTGCCGATCCGACCGACGAAGGCGGCACGCTGGCCCCGCTGGTCTGCATACCGTAGGCTCCTCAGTTGATCGGCGGATGGCCTGGCGGGAGGTTCTGCTGCATGCTCGCCATCGAACGGACGACTCCGCAGCCGACACGTGCCCCGGCATTGCCGCTGGGCTGGCTCTCCAGGTCGTCGGCCTCGGCGTGTACCACGACCGCCCTGTCGATGATGCTGTTGTCGCCCTCAAAGGCGATGAGCGCGTCCACGAACGTGCCCGAGGCGCGGCCATCGGCCCCGGCCTCAATGTTGCCAAAATCGCCGACGTGGCGCTGGCCCGCCTCAGCGGACGGAGCACCGTGTGGGTCTTCCTGCGGCGCGAAGTGACCGCCTGCAGCGCCACCCGGCGTACCGTCGTCGCCGGGGTCGCAGTCGCCGTTCTCGTGGACGTGAAAGCCGTGCGCGCCGGGCGTGAGCCCTGCCAGGGCGTACGTCACTTGTACACCGCCGTTGGTGGTTTGGAAGGTGATGAGGCCTTCGACACCGGAGTCGTCCAGCGGACGAATGAGCGCGCTGGCCTCAGGGGCTTCTTCGGGCGCCTCTTCTTCGATGGGCTCGGCTTCGGGGGCGGGAGGCGGATCGACCGAGGTATCCTCGGCGCAAGCGGAGAGCAACAGGCTGCCAGCGAGGACGCAGCCGAGAGTGAGACGGGCGAGCATGGAAAGACGGGCGGGTGGGTGAGCAACGTGACGTAGGCGTTCAACCCCTCCTCGCCTCACAGGTTCACGCTCCTACCTCCCCAACGCTTCGAGTCTTTCCCGGTCAGCCTTCTTGAGACTGGCCACGATCAGTTCGTATGAATGGTCCAGGAGTTCGCGGATGAGCTCGCCGGGCACATCTTCGGCCAGCGCGACGGTGTTCCAGTGCTGCTTGTTCATGTGGTAGCCCGGTATGATGCCCTCGTAGCGCTCGCGCAAATCCACGGCCCGCTCGGGATCGCACTTGAGGTTGACACGGAACGGCGGACCGTCCAGGTTGACGAGGGCGAACATCTTAACCGCCTTGAACACGAGCACGTCCGGCCCAAAGGGCAGCCCTTCGGTCGCGCCGGGCTTGGCGAGGCAGAGGTCGCGGAACGTGTCGAGGTGCATCAAGCCGTGGGTTGGGCAGCGACTTCGGCGCGGTAGGCCACCGTAGCGAGCGCGATCAGCGCGAGATAAAACAGCGCAAAAGGCCAGTAGAGCAGCACCGACGCGATGAGCCCGACGGTGTTGTAGACGATGGTAGCCTGCCAGAGCAGCACCGGACTGAGCCGGAAGGGCCGTCCTCGCATGCGCCGCAGGTAGCCCACGAACAGGAAGATGCCCGCCACCATCACGAGCACGAACACCCCGACGTTGACGAAGGTGTCGGCCGATGGGTTCGCCACGAAGAGCCCCCCGAAGACATACAGGCCAAACAGGGCGAACGGCAGCCCGAGGCAACCGATCAGAAAGAAAATCCGGGCGATGGTCTGCGGTGTCATGCTACAAACCTACGCCACAACACCGACACCGGCCCGTCACCGCGTGGCGTCGTCGCGCCCCTCGATGGGGATGGGCACGTAGCGGCGCAGGATGCCCTCGCGCCAGAACAGGTCCTTCAGTTCGTAGCGCCCGAATGTGGGCTCGATCTGCGCGACGGCCTCGTCCAGCGGCCACTGATCCCGGAAGGGCAGGTGGACCTCCCGCCCGCCGTAGACGCCTGCTGGGCTGTAGTAGCGGTCCTCTGTCGCCCACAGCATCGACGGGCCGCTGAGGCCGAGTTGCCGGTTCGTGATTAGCGTCGTCTGACGAAAGTGCACCGTCGGAATCCGCACGCCCGCCGTGCCAACCTGCACGCGACCCTCCCGCTCGAACCGTTCTGGGAGCCAGATCCCATCGGACACCGGCGAGAACGTGACGCGGTAGCTCGCCTCGAAGTCGGTGACCATCGACCGGCGCGGGAGTCGATCTGGACGCAGTTCTGCCTCGGCGATGACGAACAGGCTGTCCACCACGCGGATGCGCCCGCGAAATCCGGTGACGCCGCCCCGGCGCGGCGCGAGGGCGATATCGAAAAAGCGGAGGCCGTCGGCTTCGGTGATCTCGCCGAGGCGCACGTCGTAGAGCGCGACCGCGTCGGGGTGCGTGGGGGTGAGGTAGCGCACGTCGTCCAGCACAACGGTGTCGTCGAAGAAGAAGTCCGGGACGGCGTCAAGGGCGGCGTAGCGGAAGGGGCCGCCTTCGGGGATGCGCCGCCGCGCGACGACCTCCTCGCGCCCGCCGCCGGGCCAGCGCCAGTACACGTTGGAGAGGGCTTCGGTCAGGCGCACCGGCGTGCCGAACGTCTCGCCGAGGCCCCACCGTTCGAGCACGAAGCGGCCGTAGCCCTCGGCCGCGTAGGCCACCACGCGCGGCTTGAGTTCGGCCTTGCGGGCGAGCACCCGCCGCAGGATGTTGACCGCCGGATTCTCATCCGTCACCGTCACGTCATCGAGCGGCGTCGCGACGGGCTGGAGGGCTATCGCGCGCCGGATGACGCCATTGAACGCATCCGTCCGGCGAAGCCGCAGCGTGTCGGGCTCGTACCCGACGAAGCGCACGACGACCGTGGTCGGGAGCGAGGCGAGTTGCAGGCGAAAGCGCCCCGCGGCATCGGCCACGACGCCTTCGCCCCCCTCCTCTTGCGCCGTCGCGCCCGCCAGCGGGAGCGTCGTCTCCGCATCGGTGATGCGCCCTTCGAGCACCTGGGCGTGTGCAGCAGGACCGGCGATCCAGAGAGCGGAGACGAGGAACGCGACGAGCAGGCGCACAGAGCGGAGGGCGAAGGGCACGATGGCCTCCTAACGCGGAGCCCCTCGCGTTGGTATTTGCCTACGCTGCCTGCACCGTGACGACCAGCGGCTCCAGCCCCGTACCCGTCGCCTCCAGCCGGTCGCCGTCGTGAAGCGGGCCGACGCCCTCGGGTGTGCCCGTGTAGATCAGGTCGCCCGGCTCCAGCGTGAACACGCTCGACAGGTAGCTGACGAGCCGCGCCACGGGGAAGATCATGTGGTCGGTCGTGCCCTGCTGCCGGACCTCGCCGTTGATGGTCAGCGTGATGGTCAGCGCCTGCGGATCACCGACCTGCTCGGCGGGCGTGAGCGGGCCGAGTGGTGCAAACGTGTCGAACCCTTTGGCGACGCTCCACGGCCCTTTGTTGGCTTTGGCCCTAGCCTGGAGGTCGCGCGCCGTCAGGTCGAGACCGAGCGCGTAGGCGGCCACATGGCCGAGCGCATCGGCCTCAGCGATGTGCCGCCCGCCTGTCCCGATCACGGCAACGAGTTCCAATTCGTGGTGTACGTCCGCCGACTGGCGCGGGAGGGCGACCGTGCCGCCGCTCGGCAGCAGTGCAGTGGACGGCTTGAGGAAAACGACCGGTTCGGCAGGCAGGTCGGCCACGTCCCCCATCTCGCGGACGTGCGCGGCATAGTTGCGGCCGATGCATAGAAGCTTGCCAGGGCGAACGGTCTCGCCGGAGGGAAGGGTGATGTGCACGGTAGACAGGAGACAGTGAACGGAAGACACACAGCGGACTGTCGGGCACAGCACCACCGGACGAATGAGGATAGCAAGGGGAATCTACTAGACCCTGACGTAAGTCCTCCGCGTTCCCTCCAACGCGGAGGCGTGCAACCGCGGGCCGGGCGCTTCAGTTATCGGTCTAACTCGGCTTCGATCCGCTCACGGAGTGCGGCGGCGCTCTCGCGCATGTCACGGTGCGTGTTCTCGATCTGCCCCACCACGAGCGCGAGCGACCACGCGCTCGCGTACATCGTCGGGTCCGCGTAGAACGCCTCGGCGTCCAGCGGGATCGGCGGGGACCAGTCGCCGGTCGGGTAGATGCCCACGTCGTCGGGGAGTCGAGAGCGGGCCTCCCGGGCGCTGTCGGGGAGTGTGGCGAACAGCCACTCGGAGATGTCGACACGCCGGGCGATGCGCTGACCGGCGGCCTCTGCGATGGCCCCCTCGGTGCGTTGCTTCTCAACCAGTTCCCCGTTCAGGTCGAGGTAGGTGATGAGGGCCGAGCGGAGCGAATCGTCGCGGATGAGGTCCACGTTGCCCGATGAGACCAGCGCATTCGCCGTGCCGAGGACGGGGCGGAGGAACCCGTAGCGCCACGCGTTGGGAAACCACGCTAGGACCGAGTCGGCGGGGGGCTTGGGGTCGTGACCGAACGAGCGGAGGAGGCGACGGGCCGATGGGATAGTGAGGGCGAACCGGACGGAATCCTCCTTCGTGATAAGCCGTTCGGTCTCGGCGAGGTCAGCCGCGAGTTGCCGGAGGTAGGTCTGCTCGCGGGCCGCGTCGCTCTGGGCCTGGCCCTAGGCGGTGATTTGGAAACCGATGACTACACCCACGATGACGATGATGACCTCCAGCACGACGGCGAACCAGTTCTGCTCTCTGACCGCGCGGCGTAGGCGTTCGAGGATCATAGGATGGAGCGCTGCCGGGCGACTACTTCAGCAGCGTGGGATACTGACTAAGGAACGGAATCCAATCATGATACTGCGCGGGTGCATGCGAAACACCCGGATGGGTGCGGCCCGGTGTGGTCCCATCGGGCGGCAGGCCTCGACCTGCTGTCCACAGAAAATTGAAGGCGGTGCGATTGGCTACGCCGCGCCCGGTCCGTAGTTTAATGGGCTCCGAATCCCTCAGATGCGCTCCTCCGCAGGCCCGTCACCTCCTTTTCGTGATTCGCCCGTGCGGAGGGCCCCAAGCTCGCACGCTATGTACGCCATCGTAGAAATCGGCGGGAAGCAGTTCAAGGTCCAGAAGGACCAGACGCTGTACGTCCCCCGCCTCGACGCCGCCATCGGCGACTCCGTCACCGTAGACCGCGTCCTCCTCGTGGGGGGCAACGGCAGCACGCAGGTCGGCGCACCCGTCGTGGACGGCGCCTCGGTCACGCTCGACGTGCTCGACCACGTCAAGGGCGACAAGATCATCGTCTTCAAGAAGAAGCGCCGCAAGGGCTACCGCGTCAAGAACGGCCACCGCCAGCCTTACACGCGCATCGCCATTACCGACCTCGCTACCGGCGGCACGAAGAAGTCGTCGAAGAAGAAGGCTGAGGCCGAACCGGCCACCGAATCGGCTGAGTAACTCGCTCGTACGGACTCCAGACTCCCAGACTCATGGCTCATAAAAAAGGCGTAGGCTCGTCCAAGAACGGGCGCGACTCCAACCCCAACATGCTCGGCGTGAAGATCTCCGGCGGCTCGCCGATCTCCGCCGGCTCGATCATCGTCCGCCAGCGCGGCACCAAGTTCCACCCCGGCACCAATGTCGGGCGCGGCAACGACGACACGCTCTTCGCCAAGGCGGCGGGCCGTGTCCGGTTCTCGACCGGTCGCGGCGGGCGCAAGTTCGTCCACGTGGACGCTGCTGAAGCTTAAACGCTCCGCACTCCGGATTGGCGGGTTCCTACCGATGGGTGGGAGCCCGTTTTGCGTTGGGGGGTGTATCCTGCTGCAGCCTTCACCCATCCCCACTGCGATGCTCGACCTCCGCGACCACTTCTTCGTCCCCGACGCCCCAGCCGTCGAGTTGCGCGCCTTCACGCACGGGCTGATGCCGAAGACCGTGCCCGCGATGATGGAGCGCTTCGTGGAGGACTGGCGTGAGCGCGGTGTGGACGCCTGGAACGAAGTGCCCAACCACTGGCGCCCTGGCTCCGGCGAGGTGGTCGGCTGGTGGACTCTGCCCGAAACCCTCGGCGACGCGTTCATTGCGCCGCTGCTCGGCGCGCCCGCCGGGACGTGCATCATGCAGCCCAATGTGCACTGGACCGTGCAGTGCCTCCTCTCGGCCCCCGAGCCGTTCACCGCCGGGCGCAACGAGATCGTCTTCAGCGAGGGAGCCTTCCCGTCGGTGCAGCACTCCGTCTATCAATGGGCGGCGATGCAGGGCCTGCGTCCGCGCCCCCTCCCGCTCGGCGCCGACGGTTTCGTGCATGTAGACGCCGTCCTCGACGCGATCTCGGATCGCACGGCATGGGTGTTTCTCAGCCACGTCGGCTTCACGACGGGCGAGAAGCTGCCCGACGCGGCCCTGCATGCGGTGGCCGAGAAAGCGCACCGGCACGACGCCCTCTTCTGCATCGACGGCTACCACGCCACCGGCTCCGTCGCGGTAGACGTGGAGGCCCTCGGCGCCGACGTGTACGTGGGCGGGCTGCTCAAGGAAGCCTGCGGCTCGACGGGCAACAGCTACCTCTACGTCCGCGACGGGCTCACGCTCACGCCCCGCCTGAGCGGCTGGTTCGCCGACGCCGACCCGTTTGGCTTTCAGAAACAGCCGCAGCCGCATCCTGACGTGCGCCGCCGCTTCCTCGCCGGGACGACGGCCATCGCCTCGCTCTACCACGCCGTGGAGGGCCTACGCCTTCTGCTGGATGCCGGACTGGAGAACGTCCGCACCGACTCGCTTGCCAAGACGGCACTCGCCATCGAACAGGCCGAAGCGGCCGGGCTGACGCTGCAATCGCCGCGCGAAGCGGAGCGGCGGGGTGCGATGGTGATTCTGGCCGTCAAGGACGCGGCGGCGCTCTGCGAATGGCTCAAGACGCAGGGCGTGTTCACCGACAGCCGGCAGAACCGCGTGCTGCGGCTGGCGCCCTTCGTCTGGAACACCACCGCCGACATTGAGCGGACCTTCGCCGTGCTCGAAGACGGACTGAAGACAAACGCCCATCAGCACGTGGTCGCCCCGGCATCGGCCGGACCAGTAACCTGAGACGACGGCGTCTCATCCTGAGCTTAAATACGGGGGCGCGGGTGTCGCCCTGCACCGCCGATTCTACCCCCGGGGTTACGAATCTTTACCAAGGACCCCGGGGTGATTAAGTCTTTGCCCCCCCAGGACGACACGCGTTCTCCCCCGCCGCAGATTTTTATCAGGTTGGCGATGCGGCGCATGGACGCGACGGTTTGGCCCCTCATTTAATCCTCAGCGTCTCAAAACGAGGCACGAGGGCGGAACGACGCCTCGGGAGGGCGAGGCCGATTTAAGAACTGGCACCATGCTTGTCGGAGGAGCCGCCGTCTCTGACGCTCCCGCCTTGTCATGCGCTCCCTCTGGACCCTTCGCCTCCTCGCCTGTGCAGGCCTCGTCGCCCTGCTGAGCCGCCTGCCCGCCTTTGCCTCCGTGGCCGAGGTCTTCGTCGTTACGGCGACGGGAACGGCGCTGGTGTGGAGCGTGCTGCATGGTCCGCGCATCCTCGCGTTGATCGAAGACGAGCTCGCGTTCCTCACCCACCCGGCTCCTGGCGCTGATGCCTGACGCTCGTTCCGCCGCCGCCCTCTCCTCATTCTCTCACGCGGCCCCCGACCCCATGAACTCAAATCTACAGCACGCCGCCGAACGCTACGCACAGAAGCAGACTCCTGAATACGGCCGCGCGGTGGCCGTAGCAGCCCTGCCGCTGGTGCGCTCGATGGTGCGCCGCATCAGCCTCCCCGATCATCCGCTCGCGACCTACCGCGACCTTGAAAACGCCGGCATGCTCGGCATGCTCCAGGCCCTCCGGAGCTACGACCCCAACCGCGGCACCTCGTTCGCCTCGTTCGCTTACGGCCGCATCCGCGGCGCCCTGGTCGACTTCCTCCGCACCATCGACACGCTCAGCAGGGACCGCCGCCGCCGGGTGGCCGAAGCGCTTCGCGCTGCCGATGAGTTGCAGCAGGAGATGGGCGCCGAGCCGCGCGCCGCACAGGTCGCCACCCACCTCGGCATCTCGCTCTCGGACTACGACCGCCTCCGCACCGACGCGCAGCAGCGCTTCACCCTCTCGCTCCACGAGAGCGACAGCTCCGAGCACCGGGTCTCACCGCTCGACACGATCCCCCACCCCGATCCTGAAGCCGCGCTGGAAGCCTTCGAACGACAGTCGCTTTTCGAGCACGTGCAGACGCTCATTGAGCGCTTCCCCGACCGCGAGCGCCGCATCATCGCGCTCTACTACTTCGAGAACCAGACGCTCCGCGAGATCGCCGAGGAGATGAACCTGACCGAGGCGCGGATCTCGCAGATCCTCTCCAAACTCCTTCGTACGCTGCGCGAACAACTGGAGCTCTCGCGCACCGCTGCTTGATTCACCATTGCCGGAGACGGCACCGAGTTCCTCAGGGAGAGAGGGAAACGACGCCCGGGACGCGGCTTTTCGCCCGCCCGGGCGTTTCTGTTGGGCAACGAGCCAAATGAGTCGGCCTGGGCTTAGGTGCAAGTGCCCCAGGCCGGGGGCCATCCCCACAACTCCCTAAAAAATTACCCGGAGGTCGGGGCGCAGCCTTGCTATATTTACAGCCCTGAGCTAGCACCCTGCCGGGCGCTAGCTTTTTCGCGTCGGCCCCGCTTGGATGCACAGGCGAAGACTCCTTGCTGGCGCGTTTGTCTCCCCTCTACTACAAGACTGACGTTCGGCTGAGGTTGTTATGGGTGTCATGAACAAAATGCGGGAGAACACCGCATCCGTGCTCTGGGTGCTGGTGTTCGCCTTTGGCGGGCTGTGGGTGCTCCAAGATTCCGGAGCCTTCGAAAGCATCGGCCTGGGGGCTGGGCGCGACATTGCCCGCGTCAATGGCGAGGCCGTTCTGTACGAGCAGTACCAAGCCGCCGTGCAGCAGCGGACCGACCTCTACCAGCAGCAGGGCGTCGAGATCACACCCGCCATCCGGGCTCGCATTGAGGATGAGGTCTACAACGCGCTCATCGACAACCGCCTGCGTGAGGAAGAGATGGATCGCCTTGGCGTCGGTGTCTCGGATGCCGAGGTCGAGGCCGCCATTACCGGTGACAATCCCGATCCGTTCATCCGCCAGCTCTTCGGCGACGGCCAGGGCGGTGTGGACCAGGCTCGCCTCGGCGATTTCGTGGCCGCCGCGGGCCAGGACCCGGCCGTGCGCGAGCAACTCATTCTGATCGAGGACCAGGTGCGCCTGAGCCGCCGCCAAGCCAAGCTCGACGCTCTGATCCAGGCCACGGCCCGCGTCTCTGAGGGCGAGGTCGAGGCTGAGTACCTGCGCCGCAACACGCTCGCCAACGCCGAATACATCGCGCTCCGCTACGCCGACGTGCCTGAGGATGAGGTGGAGGTGACGGACCGGGACCTGCGCCGCTTCTACGACGACCACCGCGAGGACTTCGAGCGCCCGGCCACCTACGCCATCGAGTACGTAGGCTTCGAGAAAGTCCCGAGTCCGGAAGACTCGGCCCGCGTGCGTCAGGAGTTGGCTCGCCTGAAGCCCCAGCTGGAGGCCGCCGAGGACCCCTCGGCCTTTGTCAGCGCCAACGCCTACGGCGACGCGGAAGCAGCCTTCGTCGCGGCAGGAGACATGCTGCCCGAACTGGCCGACGCGGTTTACAGCGATCTCACGGTGGGCCGCATCGCCGGACCCGTTCTGGCGGGCGACGCGGGTTACCTGGTGGAGATCCTGGGCGTCCAGCCTGCGGAGAACCCATCCGTGCGGGCACGCCATATTCTCCTTCCCCTTGAGAACCGGGCTACGGCCGAGACGCTCAAGACGCGGCTCGAGCAAGGCGAGATTGGCTTTGAGCAGGCCGCGCTCCAGTATTCTACCGATGAGAGCAACAAGAATCAGGGCGGCGATCTCGGCTGGTTCGGCGCGGGCCGCATGGTGCAGCCGTTCGAAGAGGCCGCCTTCGCCGCGCCGGTAGGCACCATCGTCGGGCCGGTGGAAACGAGCTTCGGCTATCACCTCATCCGCGTGGAGAGCCGCGCGACACAGGAGGCGGAGATCGTTCGCCTCTCGGTCCCGCTTCAGAGCGACGATATGCGCCTGATTGAAGAGGGAGAGGACCTCCAGTACTACGCCGAGGCTGAGGAGGGCAGCTTTGCTGACGAGGCACGGCGACGGGGCTATCGCGTCCAACAGGCCACCGTTCAGGCCGAGCAGCAAGCCATCCCCGGCCTTCAGGTAGGCCGCGACGCGTTGCGCTGGATCCGCCGCGCGGACGAGGGGGAGATCTCTGAGCCGTTCGATGCAGGGACGCACTTCGCTGTCTTCCACCTCACCGGCATCACGCCCGAGGGCGTCCGTCCGTTCGATGAGGTGCGCGAGCAACTCGAGCCCCGTGTGATGGTGGAGAAAAAGAAAGCGGTCCAGCTCGAGCGCCTCCGTGAGGCCCTCAGCAGCACAAGCGACCTGAATGCGCTGGCCTCCCAGCTTGGCACCACGGTGGAGACTGCGAGCAACTTGGCGCTGCCCAACCCGATTATCCTCGGCGTCGGCCGCGAGCCGGCGGTCGTCGGCACCCTCTTCGGGCTCGACGTAGGCGAGCAGTCGGGCGTGATAGAGGGGGCCAGTGCCGCGTTTGTGGCCCGCCCCACCAGCTTCGATGGCGGCGACCTCGCGAACCTTACGGACGAGGCACGGCAGACCATCCGCCAGCAACTGCTCGACCGCAAGCGCCAGCAGGTGCTACAGATGTGGCTCCAGAGCCTGCGCGATGAGGCGGAGATCGAAGACTTCCGCGACACGCTACTCTAGCCGCTCACTGGCTATCGCAGCATGGGGGCGTTCCGGAAGGGACGCCCCTATTTCTGTATCAGGCGTTCGGCCTCGGCGCAGAGCGCACGCCGGTCAGGCTTCATGCCGTCCGGGTGAGCGGGCCACGGATACATGGCGACAGGCCACATGAACCGCGGCAGCGTATCGGCCAGCGCCTCCTGTAGCGCCGCCGCATCCGGCGCCGTGTCGTCAACCATCTGAACGAAGGCCACGGGTCGCTGTCCGAACTCCTCGTCGCTCACGGACACGACGATGGCCTGCGCAACGTCGGGCAGGGCGGTGAGTGCAGCCTCGATAGCTTCCGGCTGCACATTCTCGCCGCCCGAGATGAATCGGTTGTCTTTCCGTCCGGTCACGTGTAACCATCCGTCCGTGTCCACCTCGCCTAGATCCCCCGTGGCGAACCACCCCACTGCGTCGAACGGTTCGAGGAGGCGCTCGCCCTCCACATACCCCAGA
>JABDIZ010000402.1 GCA_013003465.1 Rhodothermaceae bacterium | reverse complement strand
ACCATGAGCCGCCCTTCGGCCAGCGCATCGTAGGCGCCCGGCGGAATCACGCGCACCGGTGCCACTCCGATGGCCTCCCCCTCATCCAGGATCTCCGTTGCTTCCCCCTCGTCATCCAGAAGATAGGTCGGATCAGGAAAGCGCGTCGCCAGGTCCAGCCGCAGCCGCCGCGAGAGCGTGAGTGCCCCCGTCTCCTCGTCAAACGTGGCCTGGCTTTCGATTTCCTCGGCCACCTGATCGAGCCGGAGCACGAGGCTGCCGCGCACCAGTTCGAGCGAGCGCTCCTGGGCGAAGTACGCGCTCAGCCCCACAGCCAGCAGCGCCGTCGCTACCTGCACGCCAACCAAGACGAGGGCGACCTTCCAGAAGACGGTCCCGGGCCGCTTCACTCTGCTTCCGAGGCCAACTTATAGCCAACGCCCCAGACCGTCCGAACAAAACGAGGATTGGCCGGGTCGTCTTCGATCTTGGCACGGAGCCGCTGCACGTGCGAGTCGATGGTACGGTCGTAGCCTTCGTACTGGATGCCCCAGATGCGGTCGAGCAGTTGCATGCGCGAGAAGGGCCGGTCGGCGTGCTGTGCCAGGAAGAACAGCAGGTCGAACTCGCGGACGGTGAGGTGGATTTCGTTGCCGCCGCGCATGACGATCCGGCGGAGCGGGTCCACGGTCAGGTCGTCGAAGGTGACGGGGTCTTCGGCGTCCTCCTCGGTAGGCGGGTGCTGGAGGTGTTCCTGGACGCGTCGCAATCGCCGGAGGGCCGACCGGACGCGCGCCACGACTTCCTGCAAACTGAATGGCTTGGTGACGTAGTCGTCGGCCCCTACTTCCAGTCCCACCACGCGGTCGATCTCCTCGGCGCGGGCGGTAAGCATCATGATGTAGAGGAGCGGATGCTCGGCACGCAGGCGGCGGCACACCTCGATCCCGTCCAGCCCTGGCAGCATCACGTCAAGCAGCACGAGATCGGGCACGGCGCGGGCCACGGCGTCGAGTGCATCGGGTCCGGTGGCGGCTGTGACTACTCGAAACCCCGCCTCACCGAGCCGGTTGGCGACGAGAGTGCGGAGGTCGTCGTCGTCTTCCACAAGAAGCACGGAGCCGAGCGCAGAATCGGTCATGGCACGCGATTGGAAGCGAAACAGGCAGCGGCGAAGATAGGCGGCGGAGGCTCCGGCCTCGCAGCGGCGTCACAACGAGCGTCGTTCGGCGACAATTTCGTGACAATTAGCGCGCACCCCCTCCGTTTTCCTGGCCACCCCCCCGATTTACCTTCGTTCCGGTCTGTTTCCCGCCTCATGCGCCCATTGCTTCTCCCCGTTCTCCTGTTCCTGTTCGCGGCGATGCCGATCGCCGCGCAGGCACCTGATGCCGAGGCCCTGCTCGCGGACTGGCACCGGAACTGGCGTACCGCCTTTACGCCCGTCGCCCGTATCCAAGCGCGGGAGACCGCTATTCGGACGGTCGATGGTCCGGGCAGCATGCAGCGACTCCGCACCGTGTCGACCCTACAGTATGCGGTCGGGGGTCCAACGGATCGGGAGATTCTGTTCGCCGAGATCAACGGGCGCCGCGTCTTCGTCGCGCGCCTCCATCAACTCGAAACGCGGCTCGGCCGCGCCTATGGGGCAGGCTACCGCCGCATCCGCCGCACCTCCGTCCTGCCCAATACCCTGATCGCTCTCGTGCGCCCCAGCGGTCGCATTACGGCCGATCAGGTGGACGGGGTACCGGTCTGGGAGGTCCCCGTCGAACCGCTCCGCGTCAATGACCTCATCGAGCGGGGTACGCTCTGGTTCTCCCGTCCCGGCCCCGGCGAGGCACCGCGTTTGCTTCGCAGCCGCATTGTGGGCACGCCCGGCCCTGACTCGGCCGTTATGACGACCGACTACACCCGCACGGCGGGGCTGGATCTCCCCCGCTACATCGAGACCGAAGTGGTCGTTCGCCAGCGCCGCCGCCGCCGCCTTTTTACTATTCTGCTTTCTGCCGAGGTGACGCTGGGCGAGTACACCATCACACCGCGCTGATTGTTATGTCTGCTTCTTCATCTTCCAGGCGTCCTACGTCTCGCCTGAACCTCCCCTACGCCGAGGCGGGCCTGTCCTCGTACGAGGCCGCCGCCTTCTTGCTCGACCGCTTCGGCTACGGCCCGCGGCCCGGCGAGGTCGAGCGCCTCGTAGACACCGGCCTTGATCGCTGGATTGAAGACCAGCTCACCGACCCGGGCTCCGACCCCGAACTGGAGGCACGTCTCGCCGAGCTCGACGGGCACGGCCGATCCTTCGAGGATCTGTCGCAGCACTACATCAACAACCGCGGCATCCGTGATCTGGCGCAGGGCGCAGGCATCCTCCCGCAGAACACCCCGATCGCGAACACGCCGGAAACGCGCGAAGTGCTACGCCCGTGGATGGAAGCGAACGGCTACCACTTCATCGGCGCGCTCCGTCCCCAGTTGATCGAGCGCAAGGTGTTCCGCGCCGTCTACGGCCGCCACCAGTTGCGCGAGGTGCTGAGCGACTTCTGGTTCAACCACTTCAATGTGGATGCGCGCGGCAACAATGCTCTCTACGTCTTCGACTACGAAGAGACGGCCATCCGCCCGCACGCCCTGGGACACTTCGGCGACCTCCTCCATGCGACCGCCCGCCACCCGGCCATGCTGGCCTACCTGGACAATGCGCGTTCGCGCGTGGAGCCCGGCGTACGAACAGCTTCAGGGTCCATCGCCCGGCGTGGCGGCCTCAACGAGAACTACGCGCGGGAGTTGATGGAACTGCACACGCTGGGCGTAGATGGCGGCTACACACAGCAGGATGTGGAAGAAGTCGCGCGTGCCTTCACCGGTTGGAGCTTCGAACCCTTTTCCCCGCGCCGGGCCCGGCAGCGGGCGCGGATGGTGGGCCGCATGGCCCGGCGCGGTCAGAGCACGCCGCTGATCGACGGTGCGTTCGTCTTCCGCCCAGACTGGCACGATGCGGCGCCCAAGACGGTCCTCGGCCAGGCGTTGCCGGGAGGCCGCGGGGTCGAGGACGGGCAGGACGTGCTGGCGATCCTCCTCGCCCACCCGTCCACGGCTCGGTTCATCGCCACCAAGCTCGCCATCCGCTTCGTTCAGGACGACCCCGACTCGCGCCTCATCAACCGACTGGCGGCCGAGTTTGCCGCGACGAACGGCGACCTCGCGGCGGTACTGCGGGTACTCGTGCAGACGCGCGACTTCTGGGACGCCGCCGCCGGACCGAGCAAAGTCAAGACGCCGTTTGAATACATCGCGAGTGCGCTACGCGTGACGGATGCACGGGTCAACCGGGCACGCACCCTCGCCCCCCGCCTCGCCGAGATGGGCGAGCCGATCTACCACTGCGAACCGCCTACCGGCTTTCCCGATCACGCCGCGGCCTGGGTGAACGCGGGTGCGCTGCTCAGCCGGATGAGCTTCAGCCTGCATCTGGCACTCAACCAGGTACCCGGCATCCGCGTCGATCTGCGTCGCCTCAATCAGAACCGTGAGCCTGAATCGGCCGAGGATGCCCTGCATACCTACGCCGCCCTCCTCCTGCCCGGACGCGACCTCGGCCCGACGCTCGACCAACTCACGCCGCTCGTCCGCGACCCCGACTTCGCTACGCGTGTGGACTCCGCTGCCCGCCAAGCAGGGCGTCCCGCAGCGGGGCGGATGCGGCGGGATGACGATGACGGCGTCTTCACCGACGACGAGCGGCCCGAACTCGACCCGGATGACATGCTGGCGCAGGTCGTCGGCACCATCTTGGGCTCCCCGCAGTTTCACCGGCAGTAGCCCTGCCGCGTACGCAGCTAACCGACCCCGTTATGTCTATTCAGCGTCGTGCCTTCCTCAAGTCCGGTGGCCTCGCCCTGTTCGCGGCGAGCGTCGGCGGCGTACCCATGTTTCTGACGCGGACGGCGCACCGGCTCGAGGCGCCGGGGCTGTTCCAGCAGCGTAAGGTGCTCGTCACCATCTTCCAGCGCGGTGCGATGGATGGCCTCTCGGCCGTGCAGCCGTTCACAGACCCGCTGCTCCAGCAGTTGCGTCCGAGCCTGGCGATGAGCGCGGCACAGCAGACGGAGGCCGAAGCGCGCCTGCTCGACCTCGATGGGCGCTACGGGCTCCATCCGGCTTTCGCCCCGCTCGCCCCCTACTTCCGCGAGGGGCGCCTCGGCATCGTGCACGGCGTCGGCTCGCCTGTCGCCACACGCTCGCACTTTGACGCGCAGGATTACATGGAGTCCGGTATGCCGGGCGACCGACGCGCAACGTCGGGCTGGCTCAACCGAGCCGTTGGGCTGATGGGCCACGAGGCGACGCCGTTCCGCGCAGTGGCCCTCACGCCTGCCCTTCCGCTCGCCATGCGCGGCCCAAACCCCACACTCGCCATCGGCAAGCTGGAGCGCTTCGGCCTCGCCACACCGGGCGCGATGGACGCCGCGATGGCGGCCGGACAAAGCCTCGAAGCGCTCTACGCCCGCACCACCGAAGACCTGCTCACCGACGCAGGCCGCGAGGGCCTCGACGCCGCGCGCCTGCTCGACAGCGCCAACCTGGCGCAGTACCAGCCCGAGCATGGGGCGGACTACCCCGATTCACCGCTCGGCGAAGCACTTCGCCAGATCGCCCAACTCATCAAGAGCGACGTGGGCCTGGAAGTGGCGTTCGCGGAGTCTGGGGGCTGGGATACGCACGCACGGCAGGGCACCACCAACGGCTCGTTCGCGCGCCGCGCCGGCGACCTCGCCGACAGCCTCCACGCCTTCTGGACCGACCTCAAACGTTACCACGATGATGTCGTCGTAATGACGATGACGGAGTTCGGCCGGACCGTCGAGCAGAACGGCACCGGCGGCACCGACCACGGCCGCGCCTCGTGCTCGTTCATCCTCGGCAACGCCATCGATGGCGGCAAAGTCCACGGCCAGCCCCTCGTCCTCGACCCCGGCGCCCTCGAAGACGGGCGCGACCTCCCCGTCACGACCGACTTCCGGGCGATGTTCTCCGGCGTGGCCGTCCCGCACCTCCGCCTGACGGACGACGACGGCCTGTTCCCCGGCTGGTCCGGGGATAGAATCGACGTGTTGCGCGGCTAATTTGCCCGGAGCAATTCCTCTGGCCGGTACACCTGCCCATCAACCACGACGGCTTCGATGGTGCGCGTGTTGGCGAGGTCCAGTGTCGGATCAGCCGTAAGGATCACGAGGTCGGCTTCCTTGCCCACTTCGATGCTGCCGATCTCGTCGTCCAGCCGCAGCGCGACGGCACCGTTGTAAGTGGCAATCTGCAGCACATCCAGCGGCGGAATGCCGGCGTTGTGGAGTAGCTGTAGCTCCTCGTGCAGACTCACACCGGGGATCACCCAGGGATTGGGCACATCCGAGCCTGCGGTGAGCAGGACGCCCGCATTGTAGAGGCGCTTGGTGAGGTCGAGGACGCGCGGCCAGACGGCGTGTCCGCGGGCGTAGTCGGCGGCGGTCCAGTCGGAGGTGAAGGTGCCGCGCCTCCAGATCGAACGCACGAGGGGCGGCGCATAGATGGAATCCGGGTTGACGAGATAGCGGGGGTCGTCGCCAACGAATTTGGTGCGGTAGGCGATGAGCGTGGGGTCCACTGTCACGCCGCTGTCGGCCATCACCAGAATCATTTCCTGGATGGCCGGGCCGTCAACGTCCACCTGTTCGAGCCACGTCATGCGGCCTCGGAACGTTCCCTGATACCCCGCCCGCGCGGCTTCGGGCAGGTACTCCATGGACCACGGGGCACCGTGCGTAAGGTGATCGAGACCGCGGCGCGCGCCCTCCGTCCAGGTCGTCCGCTGGAGGTGCCCGATGGCCTCTAGCCCTTCGGCATGCGCCGCCTCCACCGCCACCCCGATCAGATCGGCGGGCATGGCGCTGTAGACCTTGATGTAGTCGACCCCGAGCGCGGCCTGGCGGCGGACTTCGGCCCGCACCGCCTCCGCATCAGGTACCCCTACGA
>JABDIZ010000394.1 GCA_013003465.1 Rhodothermaceae bacterium | reverse complement strand
TCGTGTGGATCGGGCGGGGGTGCGTCGTGGGCATTCATAGCGGCCGGAGGCGAATCCGCGTGTGATACGCGGGCCGCGTCGCTCCGTTCAGTTAGTCCAACTGGTGAAGCTGCCGTCGGCGTTTCGGCTGAAGAAGCCGATCCCTCCGCTGCCGTCCACGCCCACCGTGCCGCCCGCGTCGGAGACGAGACCGCCACCGCTGCCCGCCTGCGCCTGCCGGGCCGCGAGCAGCACGTTGGCGAGGGGCGGGCCGCCCTCAGGGCCGAGGTTGCCCTGTGCGTCGAGCCAGAAGCGGCCGGGGTAGCACGCGCCGAAGAGCTGGATCAGCGCGGTCCGGTCCTGGGGGTGCAGTTCGCGTCCGTTGATCCACGTGCCGGTGCCGCCGCCCGAGCAGTCCGGCGGCATCGGGCCGGGCAGATCGAGGCCAGGAACGATGAAGCCAAGGACGGGACCGCCCTCCATGCCCCATGCGCCGCAGGCGTGGTCATACCAGTAGCGGCCGTCTAGTATGGGCGTGCCGGACAGGGCGTCGAGGGCACGGAGATGTTCGTCGTCGAGTGGTTGGCCGTTGATGACAACCTGGCGAGCAGGAGTGGGCGGGACAGAATGTGTCATGGCAGGGGGAGCAGAAGGACACCACCGGTTGTACGTTCCGGCGACTCGCCTGTTCGCCTATGCGCCTGACTGATCTCAACCTCTCCGCCCTCCGCTTTCGCGCCTCTGCCGACGTATTCGGCGAGTTGCAGGCGGCCTGCGAATCGAACCCGGATCTCGCACGGTTTGAGGTTATCGGCACGAGCGAAGAAGGGCGACCCATCGCAGGCGTGACGCTGGGCTATGGCCCGCAGACGGTGACGCTCGTGGCCGGAGCGCATGCCGACGAGCCGGTGGGGCCGGAGACGCTACGCACGCTCGTCCTCGAAGGCCTCGCTGCACGTGACTGGCTGGCGGAGGGGGAAGGCCTGCATGCGCTGTTCGAGCAGTTCACGTTCAAAATCGTCCCTCACGTCAACCCGGATGCGGAGGCGAAGAACCAGGCGTGGATCAAACGCTGGCCCAACCTCGGGGCCTACCTCATTCACCGTCTTCGCGAGCCGCCGGGCCGCGACGTGGAGTTCGGCTATCCGGTGATGCGGCCTGAGAACCGCGCCGTCAGCCGCTTCCTGTTCGATTACCAGCCCATCGCATTGCACATGAGCCTGCACGGAATGGGCTTCGCAGAGGGCGCGCTGCTCCTCATCGAAGAGCGCTGGGCCGACCGCACCGAGGCCCTCCAGTCGGGCTACGCGGAGGCGACGCAGGCAGTCGGCCTTCGTCTTCACGATCAGGACCGCAGCGGCGACAAAGGCTTCCGCTACCTCGGCCCCGGCTTCTGGACGACGCCCAAGGGCACGGCCATGCGCGCCTACTTCCGGCGCCAGGGGGATCCCGAGACCGGCGAGCAGTTTTTCCTCTCCTCGATGGAACTGGCCGTTCTCTCGGGCCGTGATCCGCGCACCGGGCAGACGCCGCTCAGCCTCGTCACGGAACTGCCGCTGTTTGTGCTCACCGCCGAGTACAACCACAAGCCAGGCGTGCCGCTACTCTTCGACCGCCTCCGAGAAGACCTGCCCGCCCTCACGCTCGCCGCCCAGCGCGGCGACGAGTTGGACAAGTTGATCGAACCGTATACCATCGATCCGCTTGATCTGACGACGGCCGTGCGACTCCACCTGCGGGTGATCGAACTCGGACTAGAAGCAGTCTCAACCAAAGAGTAGGCGTACGACCCACACGGCGATGAGCATGGCCGCGAAGTCGGCGAGGAGCCCGGCGGGGACGGCGTGGCGCGTCTTCTTGATGTTGACCGCACCGAAGTAGACGGCGATCACGTAGAACGTCGTCTCCGTTGAGCCGAACATGGTGGCCGCCATCTTGACGAAGAGCGAGTCCTCGCCGAACTGCGCGATCATGTCGGGGATAATGGCGGCAGAGCCGGAGCCCGTAAGCGGGCGGATGATCGCCATCGGCAGCACCTCGGGCGGAAAGCCGATCAGGCTGAGGACCGGGCGCAGCGCATCGGCGAGAAAGTCCATCGCGCCCGAGGCGCGGAACATGCCGATGGCGAACAGGATGGCGACGAGGTAGGGAATGATGCGCACGGCGACCGTGAAGCCGTCCTTCGCACCCTCCACAAACGATTCGTAGACGGGAACACGCTTGTAGAGCCCGTAGAGCGGGAAGCCGACTACGATGGCTGGGATGACGAAGAAGGAGAGGACGCCGATGACGTCGCGGACGAGTTCCATGACGAGCAGGGGCTAGGCAGTGGGAGAGAGAGCGTCGGGGGCATCTGCATCTGGCGGACGGTTGGGGTCGGAGCGGCGGTAGACGCGCATCCGCCCGAAGGTTTTTGCGGCCACGATGGCGATCAGGAGCGAGAGGCCCGTCGTGATCCAGATGGCGAAGATGAGCTGGTTGATCTGGAGCCCCATTAGTGCGAGCAGCAGCACCGGCGGGACGAGCTGCACGCTCGCGGTGTTCATGGCGAGGAGCATCACCATCGGATTGGTGGCCGTGTCCTCGGTCGTGTTGAGCGTCTGCAATTCCTCCATCGCTTTGATGCCGAACGGCGTGGCAGCATTGCCGAGGCCGAACACGTTAGCGGCCATGTTGAGGGCGATCATGCCGAGCGCGGGGTGGTCGTCCGGTACCTCGGGAAAGAGCGGCTTGAGGATGGGCCGGAAGACTTTGACGAGGGCATAAACGATCCCGGCCTCCTCGGCAATCTTGAGCAGCCCGAGAAAGAGCGCCAGCACGCCGATGAGCCCGAGAGCGATCTCGGCAGCGACTTCCGCAAAATCCAGCGCCGCTGCCGAGATCGCGTTCATCTTGACAAAACGGACCGGCTCGAAGGCAAGCAGTGCCGCACCGTTATCCGCGAGGTCGATCACTTCACCCTGGAGTTGCTCCTCCCGGGGATTGGTCACGTCGCGGATGGTGGCGAGGGGCTCGGGCAGACTCGCGTCGGCGTCGAAGCGGATCTGCTCGCCTTCCTGCGTGCGGATGAGCGTGGCGGCGTAGGCGGAGTCGGGGCGCACATCAGTGTTATAAAACTGCGCGTACGCGGTTGGGTCGAGGCGCACGGTGACGGGCTGGCGCCGCGCCTCGGCGTCGTAGCCATCGGGTAAATCCAGCGCGACGGGCAACGGCTCGCCGTTGCGGTAGGTGTCGCGGGCGAGATCGCCGACATCGGCGACGAGGGCGAAGACGAGGCTGAAGACGATCAGCCCGGCCCAGATGTAGTTCAGCATGAGCGGCGGTGCCAGAGGTGGAACGCCCGCAAACTACGCGGCGCACCCACAAAGCAGCAGGCGGCCCCACTCCGCCAAGGTGGGGCCGCCTGCATCGGGGGCCGAAGCCCCGGGAAGGGGGAAGGGCGAGCCGGGCCTAGCCCGTGTACTCGCAGTAGACCGGGGCGACGTTGCCGTCGTAATACCAGTCTTTGTCGCCGAGCGGACGGAGGGCGTGACACAGCCCGTCGGAGCCGGTGTAGTAGGTGCGCTCGTCCGCCTCAACGGTGACCTGCGGGGTAGCAGCCTCGTCGCTTGGGAACGTGGCCACCTGCGCGAGGCCGACGATGCCACACGCAGTGTCGAGGAGGAAGAAGAGAACGAGGCCGAGACGCATGATCGAAGGAAGCGTGTTGGGAGCGTCCTTCTACACGGTTTATGCCGACCTCTGGGCGTGCCCCTTTACCTCGGCTTAACGGGTCGGAGGAGTGCTATGGGCGCTTTATCGGGAACGGGCTTGCACCCCCGTCGGCTCACGCCGTATCCAGTTCTGCGAAGTAGCTGCGGACCTTTTTCGCCAGCGCGGGGCCTATAACCTCCGCGAGTTGCGACTCGTCAGCCTCGCGCGCGCCCTTCACGCTGCCGAAGGTGGTCAGTAGCTTCTGCACGCTCTTCGCCCCGATGCCGGGGATGTCCATCAACTCGGAGCGGAGGTCTTTGATGCGGCGCTGTTTGCGCTGGGCCGTCACGGCGAAGCGGTGCGCCTCGTCGCGCACACGTTGAATCAGGCGGAGCGACGACGACGTGCGCGGGATCAGCGTCGAATCGGCGCGACCAGGTTCGAAGACCTCTTCGAGGCGTTTGGCGAGGCCAACGACCGGGAAGCGACCGTAGACTTCTACGCGTTCCAGGCTCGCGATGGCCGACGAAAGCTGGCCCTTGCCGCCGTCGATGATGACCAGATCGGGCCAGGGGCCGTTCTCTTCGAGCAGGCGCGCGTAGCGCCGCTCGATCACCTCACGCATCGACTGGAAATCGTCTGGCTTGCCGTCTTCCACCGTCCGAATCTTGTAGGTGCGGTACTCGGATTTCTTCGGCCGCCCGTCCTCGAAGACGACGCACGAGGCGACGGTCCCAGTGCCGCCAAGGTGCGAAATGTCGAAGCACTCGATGCGGCGGGGCGGCTTGGGAAGACGGAGGTCGCGCTGGAGCGCAAGGACGGAGCGCGGGATGTAGTTCTCCTCCTGCTTTTCCTTCTGCCGCTGCCACTCGCCGAGGAGCAGCCGCGCGTTGGCCTGCACCATGCCCATCAAGTCGGCCTTGTCGCCGCGCTCAGGGACCTTGAGGACAACCTTCTTGCCGCGCCCTTCGCGCAGCACCGCTTCGAGTGGCTCCGGCTCGGCGGCGGGTGAGGCGAGCAGCACCTCATCGGGGAAGAAGGTGGCGTCGGTGTAGTAGTCTTCGAGGAAGCGCTGCATGAGCGCATCGTCGTCGGTGCCGTCGAGGCCACGCAGGATCTTGTGCTGGCGCCCGATGATCTTGCCCTCGCGGACTTTGAAGAGTACGCCCACGGCGGCATCGGCCTCGCGGTCGAGTTCGAGCGCAAACAGGTCGCGATCTACATCGCGGTCGGTGACGATCTTCTGCTTCTCCGAGTATTTCTGGAGCGCCTGGATGCGGTCGCGGTACTGGGCGGCTTCTTCGAACTGTTTTTCGGAGGCAAGGCGCTGCATCTCGTCCTGGAGCAGGCTGACCAACTCGTCCGTTTTCCCATTGAGCAGCTTCTTGATCTGCTCGATCGTCTGATTGTAGTGCGCCTCCGTTTCGTAGCCGACGCACGGCCCGGCGCAGTTCTGGATGTGGTATTCGAGGCACGTCTGGTACTTGCCCGCTTCGATGGCGGCTTCCGAGAGGATCAGCGAGCACGTTCGCAGCTTGAAGAGCTCGCGGATGGTCTTGAGCATCAGCTTCATCGCCTTGGCGTCGGTGTACGGACCGAAGTAGAGCGAGCCATCGCGTCGGACGCGGCGCGTCGGGAAGACGCGCGGGAAGCGCTCCTTCTTGATGCAGATGTAGGGGTAGGTCTTGTCGTCCTTGAGGTTGACGTTGTAGCGCGGCTTGATCCGCTTGATGAGGTTGTTCTCGAGAATGAGCGCCTCGGCCTCGGTGTCGGTCACGATCACCTCCACGTCGACGATCTTGCGGACGAGCACGTTGAGGCGGCCCGAGCGGGGACGGCTCTCCTGGAAGTAGCTCCGCACGCGGCTGCGGAGGTTCTTGGCCTTGCCCACATAGAGCACCGTGCCGTCGGCGTCCTTGTGTTGGTAGACGCCGGGGGCAGTAGGCAGGTGCTTGAGCTTCTCGGCGAGCGCGTCGGTCATAGAGCAATGGACCGATGGATGGGAGTCGATGGGGCAAGCGTGTACGCTACAACACCGGAATGACTCCCGTGTGTCACAGTTCTAGCGTCCTGTCATCCTGAGCGAGCGCCGCGAATCGCATGGATCTCTGCTTCAATGAATACACGGAAACGGCAGGGGCGGGTTTCGGCGAACCTCCGGCTTCCTCGACAGGCTCGGGATGACAAGTGGGAGGTCATGCGTCTAGCAGATGCCGGGTCACCAAGGCCGCAAACAATTCGGATTCGACGGCTTGGATGGGATGGTCTGCACCGGGAAGGACGGCGAGTGACGAGTTGGGGAGCAGACTGCGGAGGTGCAGCGCGTGACGCAGAGGGAAATAGCGATCCCGGTCGCCGGTGGATAGGAGCGTGGGCGCGGTGATGGAGGCGAGGGCGTCGTCGGGAAACTGCTGGCCGGGAAGCGCCTCAGTGAAGGCCTGCATGCGCCCAACGAGGTCACGCCAATGGTCCGCGCCGTGGATGGTCGCGAGGCGCGTCGCCCAATGCCCCTCTGGATTCGCAAGTGCACCCGCCATCGCGCCGCTCATGGTTTCGACTTCGGTCTCGTTCCACTGTACGTTGAAGGCGTGGACCGCCAGTCGCTCGATGCGCTCGGGGAAGCGGTGCGCGGTGTGTAGCGCCACACTGCCGCCCATCGAAAAGCCGAAGAGATGCACGCGCGCTACCTCGATGGTGTCTAAGAGGGCAGCCACGTTATCTGTGAAGGTGTCGAATGTGAGCGTTCGTCCAGGGAACGGATCGGAATCGCCGTGCGCCATGAAGTCGAGGGCATAGACGCGGAATTGGCCTTCCCAGTGACGCGTCAGGCGGCGCATTTCGAACGCGGTAGAGCCGAGCGCAGCATGCAAGACGACCAGCGGCGGCGCATCGACTGGGCCGCTCACGAATGCGGTGAGGTGCCCGTCCTCGAAGGGAACCCGCCGTTGCTCCGGTTCCACCTCGACCGACTGGCACAGCTCGACCAGCACGCCAGCGGTGCTCTTCGGATGGAGAAAGACGATGCGCTTGCCGTCGGCGCCGGGCTTGGGTGTGTCGGCGAGCAGGCGGAAACCAAGCGCATCGACGCGCTTCATCTCGGCCTCAATGTCGTCCACCTCGAATGCGATGTGGTGGAGGCCCGGTCCGCGTTTATCGAGGAACGCGGCAATGGGGGAGCTCGGCGTGATCGCCTCCAGCAGTTCGAGCTTGGGTGCGCGGCCGGACTCGCCACCATTGCCGAAGAAGATGGTGCGCACGCCCTCGCGTTCGACGGTTTCGGTCTGGTAGGGCGCTGCGCCGAGGAGCTGTTCGAAGAGCGCGACGGCGTCGTCTGCGTTCGCGATGGCGATGCCGAGGTGTTCGAGCGTCACGGGAGGAAAAGAAAGGGTCAGGGAAAGGGGGCGGGTGCTGTGAAACTACCGCAAGGCCCGAGGGTGAGAGGTCTATGCTGCTCCATCTCCATCACGACCATACGCACGACGCGGCGCCCGTCGCTCAGGCATCAAGCCCTGAGGCTGCACAGGCGCGCAAACGGGCCATGCAGGTGAGCCTCGCCGTGGCCGTGCTGATGCTCGTCGGCAAGCTGGCCGCCTATGTCATCACGGGCTCCACGGCCATCCTCTCCGACGCGCTCGAATCGGTCATCCACCTGGCGGCGACGGGCATCGCTGCCCTCAGCCTCTGGTACGCCGCACAGCCGCCCGATCGGCAGCATCCGTACGGGCATGGCAAAATCGCCTACTTCTCCTCCGGCTTCGAGGGGGCGCTGATCCTGCTGGCCGCGCTCGGCATTCTGTGGGCAGGCGCCGAGGCACTCGTTCGTGGGCCGGAGTTGGAGCAACTCGGGACAGGGCTCCTGATTACGGCGGTGCTGGCAGCCATCAACCTCGCGCTCGGCGTGTATCTGATTCGCACCGGTAAGCGGACCAACGCGCTTGTACTCGTCGCCAATGGGCAGCACGTGCTGACGGACATGTGGACGAGCCTCGGCGTGCTCGTCGGCGTAGGATTAGTCTGGCTGACGGGGTTGGTATGGCTCGACCCTGTCGTCGCTATGCTTGCCGGGCTCAACATTGGGTGGACCGCCTTCGGCCTCATCCGCACGTCGTACCAGGGCCTGATGGAACGGGTGGATGCCGAGGACACCGCGCGGGTGCTCGCCATCCTCGACACGGCGGTCACCGGGCAGCGCATCGACGGGTACCACCATTTGCGCCATCGCCGCGTCAACGATCAGATCTGGATCGAGGTTCACCTGATTCTGCCGGATCAGCTTCAACTCGATGAAGCGCACGCGCGCGCCTCGTCGGTCGAGACCGATGTGCAGGCGCTGTTTCCAGATACCGTGGTGCAGATCACCTCGCACCTTGAACCCACCTCGCACGAGCACCCGCCGATGCATCCGCACGATGGGGTTGCGGATTCGCTCTCCAGTTGAGGGGTTGCGGGGGGGACGCACGCCCCGGGTCGGGTTCGGTTGAAGCAAATCCCGTAACCTGCACCCCCTCTATCTTCATCCCCTCTACCCAAGCGCATGCGCATCGCAGTCATCGGCGGCACCGCCGCGGGTCCGGCCGCCGCCGCGGAAGCCGCTCGTCAGGGCGCCGAGGTGGTGCTGTATGAGCAGAATGCACACATCAGCGTCGGTGCGTGCGAGATCCCGTACGTCGTGGCGGGGCAGATCGAGGGCGGTGTGGAGGCGCTCGAAGTGCTGACGCCCGAGGAATTCGAGAAGTCGCGGGGGGCGACGGTGCGCGTGCAGCACCGTGTTGTGGCCTTGGAGCCGTCGAAGGGGCGGCTCGTCGTCGAGTCGCTCATCCATCGGAGTCGCCACGACGAAGCGTTCGACCGCTTCATTCTGGCGACAGGCGCGCGAGCACGCCGCCTCGGCGTGGACGGGGAGGCCGCGCCCGGTGTGTTCTCGCTGCGCGGGCTGGAGGACGCCGCCGCCCTCAAGACCTGGCTCGATACGGAGCCCGTGCGCCACGTGGTCGTCGTGGGCGGTGGCTTCGTGGGGCTGGAGATGGCCGAGGCCATGCGCGACCGCGCCATCCGTGCGACGATTCTCGATACACGCGGGCGGGTGCTCGGCCTGGACATCGCCGACCCGATGATCGCGCCGATGCACGAGGCCATGCGAGCCCGTGGCGTCCACGTCCGAGCCGAGCAGGTCACGGCCATCGAGACCGAAGCGACCGGACGGGTCCGCGCCGTGCGGACGAATCAGGGCGAGCTCATCGGGTGCCAGGCGGTGATCGTGGCCATCGGCATCGAGCCGCGTACCGCGTTGGCGGAGTCCGCCGGGGTTCATCTCGGAGAAACCGGCGCCATCGCCGTCGACGACGCGATGCGCACGAACGTGCGCACCGTCTGGGCCTGCGGCGACGTGATCGAGGTGCCGCGCGTGGTGGACGGGAACGCCGTGCACTGGCCGCTGGCTCCCATCGGGCGACGCACGGCACGCGTCGCGGCACGCAACGCGGCAGGGGCGCGCCCGGCGGATCGCTTCACCGGGGTGACGCCGTCCGTGGCCGTGCGGGCGTTTGGCATCGAGGCGGCCCACGCAGGGCTGTCGCTCGACGAGGCGAGAGCCTCGGGGTTCGACGCCGAGGCCATCATGGTGCAGCACTGGTCCCGGGTGAAGATGGTGCCGGGCTCGAAGCCGCTCCACGTCCGCTACGTGGTGGAGCAGGGAAGCGGGCGGCTGCTCGGTGGCGAACTGGTCGGGGCCGAGGGGGCCGCGCTGCGCGCCAACGTGCTGGTGCCGTGGATTCGGGCAGGCACGACGGTCCGCGAAATCGCCGAAGAAATGGACCTCGTCTATAACCCGCCCATCGCGCCTGCCACGGATCCGCTCCGCATCGCGGCAGCGAAGGCCATGCGCTCCGTAAAGGGCGCTGGACGCTGACGATCAGACGCTGTCGCGGAGGCCCGTGACGCCATCGGCCTTGGCGCAGTGGTCGCAGCAGTAGACGGTTGTGTTGGCTTCGAGGCCGTGGCCGATCACCCGGACGCCGCAGTGCGCGCAGGTCGGCGCAAGGACGTGGATGGCGCATTCGAACGAATCGAAGGTGTGGGTCTGGCCGTCGTGCGTGGTGACGGTGAAGGCGCGGTCGTAGGTGTTGCCGCAGGCAGCGCAGGGTTCCATGACGTGAAGGGCTTGGTGAGAAGGGATGCGGATGGAACGGGGCGGAAGCGCGGCGGTTCGCAGCGCGGTTCCTCGTCCTCGCTCTCATGTCGTCTGCTCGTTCCGCTCGCGTCCTCGCCGTGCGTCACCTGATCCGTGT
>JABDIZ010000392.1 GCA_013003465.1 Rhodothermaceae bacterium | reverse complement strand
CGCCCCTCCGAGGAACACCCCGAGGTCGA
Source organism: Rhodothermaceae bacterium (assembly GCA_013003465.1). GTDB lineage: Bacteria > Bacteroidota > Rhodothermia > Rhodothermales > Rubricoccaceae > JABDIZ01. Next base: position 3,003 of record JABDIZ010000392.1, on the reverse strand, counting down.
AGTACAGCGCATCCTCGTCCCGGTCGACTTTTCGCCGCATGCCTGGCTCGCCGCCGCGCACGCGAAGGAGTTGGCGGCGCTCTTCCATGCCCGGCTATGCCTGCTGCACGTCCTGGAGGTGCTCCCGCCGATTGGCCTGGCCGATCTCCCCCCGCAACTGCCGAGCGCCCAGGAGCAGGCCGACGCCCGGCACGCGCTGCTCGATCTCTGCAAGGAGGCGGGCGGCCCCGAGGTGCCAGTCGACGCAACCGTCGTGGCAGGTCATCCCACGCTCGACGTGATCGAGGTCACCCGTCAACTCGACATCGACTTGCTGGTCATGGCGACCCACGGACGGACCGGCCTGGAGCGCGTCCTCCTTGGCAGCGTCACCGAGCGCGCGATCCAGCAAGCCCCCTGCCCGGTGTTTGTCGTGAAGGCCTTCGGTAAATCGCTGCTTCGGCCTGCCGAACGCTCCGCGGCATACCCAGAGGATTACTAAAGTCCAGACCAAGATCGTGCGCGCTGCCTGGCTGCGCCTACGGGTGCTGAAGCACTCTAGCCTTCGGCCCCATGGCTGGCGAAGACCGTCGTTTCGCCGCCAGTGACGAGGTAAACGTCGTAGGGCTGGACACGGCCGTCGGGCACTTCCATGCCCGGCGAACCCAGTGGCATGCCCGGCACAGCCAGACCCGCCGCCTCGGGCTGCTCGTCCAGCAGGCGCACGATGTCCTCAGCCGGGACATGCCCCTCGATGATGTAGCCGTCTACCACGCCGGTGTGGCACGACGAAAGCTCTTGCGGAATGCCGTACTCCTGCTTGACCGCGTTGATGTCGTCCACGTCCACCGTCTCGACCGTGAAGCCGCTCGCCTCCAGATGCTCGCCCCAGAGCGAGCAGCACCCACACGTCGGCGACTTGTAGACGGTGATGGTGGGCAGCGACGCATTTGTCACGGGTGGAACCGGGGTGGTTTCATCCACCTGCGCCACGATGGGCGCGTCCGCGGCCTCTTCGATGGGAGCGGGAGCGGAGGACTCCGAGGCGCAGGCAGCGAGGCTGAACGCGAGGGTCAGAAGCAGAATGGAGCGGATCATATCAGGCGGGGGTCAGCTTGTCGAGGTAGTGCTTGCGCAACTTCGCCACCTTGGGCGCGATCACGGCTTGGCAATACGGCTGCGCGGGGTTGTTGGCAAAGTAGTCCTGATGGTAGGCCTCCGCCGGATAAAACGCCTCGAAGGGGACGACCTGTGTCACGATGGGCCGGTCGAAGACCCGGTCAGCTTCAAGTTCGGCGATGACGGCCTCGGCGGTCTCGCGCTGCGCGTCGTCGTGTGTGAGAATGACGGAGCGGTAGTGCTCACCGACATCGGCACCCTGGCGGTTGAGCGAAGTCGGGTCGTGTGTGGCGAAGAAGACGTGTAGCACGTCGGCGTAGCTGATCTGCTCGGCGTCGAAGGTGACCTGGACGACTTCGGCGTGGCCGGTTCGGCCGGTGCAGACCTCGCGGTACGACGGATTCTTGACGTGGCCGCCGGAAAACCCGGAGACGACACGCTCGACGCCGCGCAGGGGCAGCATTACCGCTTCGACACACCAGAAGCAGCCGCCGCCGAGGGTCGCTGTTTCGAGCATTTTCATGGGACGTTCGGGGCTTAGATGGATCGCTCCAACGCACGGCCGCGTTCAGGGCTCCACACTGACGAAGCCGTGCTTGCCTTCTCCGTAGGTTTCGCTCGCTCTTCGCATCCGTCCTCCCGCATGGCTCCTTCGTACGATCATCTCCGCGTCCGCCTCATTCAGATCCGCGAGCGCCCCGACGTGCTCGCCGAAGAGCAGGCGTCGTTCCAGACGCGCTGCGCGCTGCGTCCCGAGCAGTTTCTCCTCACCAACGCGCTCCGCGATGACCTCACGGCAAGCCTGCTGGACGACGCCGATGCCGTACTCATCGGCGGGGCAGGCGCCTACTCAGTCACACATAGCTACGGCTGGACCCAGAGCCTGATCGACCTCTGCCAGGCCTGCGCGGACCGGCAGGTGCCCCTCTTCGGCTCGTGCTGGGGCCACCAGTTCATCGCCCGCGCCTTCGGTGGACACGTCGTCCACGACATGGACCGCGCTGAGATGGGCACGCACGAAGTGGACCTGACCGAAGCGGGCATGGCCGATCCGCTCTTCGCGCCGTTCCCTCGCCGTTTTGCCGCGCAGATGGGGCACCAGGACCGCGTGGCTGAGTTGCCTGACGGGGCCGTCGAGTTGGCCCGCAACGATGTGGCGCCGTTCCAGGCCTTCCGCCTCGCGGACGCGCCCATCTACGGCACCCAGTTCCACAGCGAACTGGACCACGAGGCCGAGCGCGAGCGCCTCTACGCCTACCGAGACCACTACCCGGAGATGCAGGTCGACGACCGCTTCCAGGAGACGCTCGCCAGCCTCCGCCCCACCCCGGACGTGGACGGACTCCTCGAACGCTTCCTCCGGCTCTTCGCCGTGGAGGAATCCGCTCAGGCGGCCTGACGCACGGCGCCCTCCTCATGCCGCAACCGCTCGACAAACTCGGCGGCGACCGTTTCAGACCAGTACACCCCGTCGATGCGGTCCACCATGAAGCCAACGTGCCCGCCCCACTCGGTGTCGAGGAGGTGGAAGTGCGGGTTGGCCTCGGCTACGTCGTGCGGGAAGCAGTCGGCTGAGAGGAACGGATCGTCCTGTGCGTTGACGAGGAGCGTCGGCACGCGGATACCGTCGAGATAGAACCGCGAGGAGGCCTGCCGCCAGTAGTCCTCGGCATCCGCGAAGCCGTTGGCAGGCGCGGTGAAGTAGTCGTCGAACTCGCGGAAGGAGCGCATCTTGGTCACGTCCACCTCCGGCAGCCGTCCGGGGTAGCGCGTCAGCTTTTCGCGCACCTTGGCGTCTAGGCTGTTCATGAAACGACGCATGTACGGGTAGGCCTCGGAGCGCTCCATGTGATCGGCCGAGGAAGCGAGATCGATAGGGACGGAGAATGCCGCGCCTCCCAGGAT
>JABDIZ010000347.1 GCA_013003465.1 Rhodothermaceae bacterium | reverse complement strand
GCCTGGAATCAACCCGGTGTCTACTTGATGAGGGTGAGGCGACGGCTCTGCTGGAACGTCTCCCCCTCCACGCGCACCACGTACGACCCGCTCGAGAGCGACGAGCCATCCACCACGAACGCGTGCGCTCGGCCCGCCTCCAAGCGGCCCTCGTGCAGCGTCGCCACGCGGCGGCCCAGCACGTCGTAGACGGCCACCGTCACGCGCTCGGCCTGGGCCAGGTCGAGTGTCAGGCGGCTCTGCTGGGCGAAGGGGTTGGGGTAGGCGGCCGAGAGGAGAGAGCCGGTGGGCAGGGCCGTCGGCTCGCTCGCTACGACGCCTGCCGGATAGATCGTCAGTTCGAGAGGCTCAATCCAATCGGTCGCCTCGGCGGTGAACGTATAGCTGCCCTCAACGCGGAGGTCGACCTCGTTGCCGGTCTGCGCATCGACCAGCCGGAAGGCCCAGGCCTCAGGCAGCGCCGTCAGATTCCAGCCGAGCGTGAACGTCCCGGCTTCCGTGGCGCGGAAGGCGAGCGGCACCGAAATTTCGTCGCTCAGCGCGAGCGGCAGCGAGCGCACGGCCTGTCGGTACGCCTCGTCGTCGCGCTCGCCCACGGGGGCGATCAGCGCAGACGCCTCAGTCGCCTCCGAGGGGGGAGCCAGCTTCGAGCCATCGTGCTGGTCCCAGGCCAGCGCGGCATCGTCGCGGAAACGAAGGAGTGCCGCTTCATCGTGCACGGCGGTGCCGCTCTCCAGCGTGCCGTCGAGCGTGAGCGCGAGGCGGGCCTCGGCAGCGGCCGTGCGTCCGATGAGGTTCAGGGTCTCCTGCGTTGGATCGACGAAGGCCGTGGAGGCGGTGAAGAGTACCGCCGGATCCATGACGCCGGTCACCTCGGCGAAGACACCGTTGAACACCGGCACGGCGTCGCTATTGGTCGGCGTGCCGAAGTCGGCGGTCAGAATGGTGTAGCTCCCGGCACCCGGGTCCCACGCGTGGAAGATGGACGAGAGCATCCCGTCGCTTACGGTTGCGCCGCCAGTGAAGTACGGGTAGGCATACGGGTTGCCGATCATGTAAAATCCGTCGGCCGTCGCGTCCTGCGTCAGGCCCAGCGCCCCGCCCGTGATGAGATCATCCAGGGGAAGCCCGGTGAGGGCAAGGGCGAAGGAGGCATTGGCCAGATCATAACTGACGCTGGTTCCGTCGCCCGTGGGCGTCAGGTCGTTGTCGTACCAGTACCAGAAGAAGCCCTGGCCCGGCGGCAGTTCCGCGTCCGTGTCCGCGGGCGCATCGAACGTGCCGTCCCCGTTGTACTCGCTGAGGAAATTCGGGGCGGCGGATGGATATTGCGCCGGGTTGGACGCGCCTGCAGGGATACCTTGCACGAGGTTGATGCCCGCGTAGTCGTCTACCGAGGCTGCGCCGAGTATAAAGGGATCGGTGACGACAGGCGACGAGAGCAGGCGCCAGCCTGCCAGGTCGTTTACGCCAGCCGTCTCATCTACTGTGATGATGGAAGCGTTGAGCGTGCCCGGCGTGGGCAGCAAGGCATAGTACAGGTTTGAGTACGGCAGAATGCCTCGCGCTGCTCCAGGCTCGGTAACCCCGAAATTGAGGCGCTGGAGCGACTCGGTATCTTTCTCCCCGTTGTAGTCCTCCTCAAACTGCACGGTCAGTCCGAGCGCTGCGAGGAGGTCGTCGTCTCGGCTATCTGCCGTACCGTAGGCGACTGCATCGAAGAGGTTGGTGGTGGTCGGGGCTGTATCGTTCGGAAAGTCGGTGTCATCACCCAGGTAGAGGGCCACCGCGTCGGCGCCGTTCTGGATGAGGTTCGTATTGGGGGATACGTCGAGATCGCAGTTGGCCACGTTGGCTGCATCACCACACACCACGAACAGCCCGTCGGAGCCCGTCGTCTGCCCGTCGAGGTCTATGGCGAGGTACGACCCGTTGGCCGGCGGCGACGTGTCCCCCCCGTTGTAGAAGACCAACACGAAACCGGTAAGGCTTTGGTTTCCAGCATCCGGCGTGTAGAGTTCGACAAACTCGGCATTGTCGGTGCTGGTCTGGTCGGCATCGACTTCGTTGATAACGAGATTGAGACCTTGCACCGAAGCAGCGGCCTGAGCAAAGGCGGCAGGACTGGCGAGTACCAGCAACGCCGTAAGAACATAGCGGAGTTTCATGGAACGAAAGGGTTGATTGGCGAGGGGGGTACGGCTGTCGATCAGGCGTCCGCGTCGGGCTCGCCGTCGCGGCGGCGCAGACGGCGCACGGCATAGGCCCCACCGGCTACGGCCAGCAGGCCC
>JABDIZ010000301.1 GCA_013003465.1 Rhodothermaceae bacterium | reverse complement strand
GAATACGAAGGTGTAGGTGGCTTGCGCGCGCGAGGCCTGGGCCTCCACGAGGCGCGCCCGAGCCTGTTCGAGCGCGACGAGCGTGCCCGCGCCGAGGTCGTAGCGGTCCTGCTCGGCGGCGAGGGCGGCCTCGGCCGCTTCCACCTGCACGGCGGTTACGTCGAGTTGCTTGGCCGCGTTGCGGTACTCGATGACCGCCTGCCGCACTTCGGTGGCAATGCTCTGGCGCAGCCGGTCCATTTCGATGCGCGCCTGGTCCGTCTGGATCTGCGCGATCTGCACCTGGCGGCGCGTCTGGTAGCGGTCGAAGATCGGGATGGAGAGCGAGAGCCCGATGCTGCCCCCGCGGTTGTCGCCGAACTGGGTGAAGACCGGCGTCGTTTCGAGTTCAGGCGGCGTCTGCACTGGGAACTCGAAGGGATCGCCGCCTACAACGACCGCCTCGCCGCTGGCCGTGGTGACGGGAATCAATACGGTGCCACCCGTGCCTGCAACGATCTGCTGCTGGAGGCTGGAGTAGCCCGTTCCGAAGCTGGCCGAGAAGTCGAGGCTGGGCAGCCGCGCGGCCCGTGCGATGCCAATGCCTGCCTGCGCCGCGGCGATGCGGCGCTCCTGCGCCTGGAGATCGGTTCGCCGCTCGTAGGCCGCGCGCAGCAGGGCATCGAGCATCACGTCTTCCTCGACGAGGTCGGCCGCGTCAATCGACGGGGCGACGAATGCGTAATCGCCGAAGGGATCGAGTTGGAGCGCTTCGACGAGGCGCGTCTTGGACAGTTCGACGGCCTGCTCGGCCTGGAGCAACGCGAGCTCGGCCTGCGCCACGACGGCGCGCTGGCTGAACACATCCGCCTCAGCCCGGACGCCCCCATCTACGAGGGCCTGGATCTGGTTGAGGAGTTCGCGCTGCGCTTCCAGATTCTCCGCGCGGATGCGGACGATCTCATCGTCGAGCAACACCTGAAGGAAGCGACTCGCCACGTCGAAGGCGACTTGCTGGCGCGTGCGTTCGAGGGAGAACGTGCTGGCGTCGCGCTGCAGACGCGCCTGTTGGAGGGCACGGCGATCCTGGCCCCCGTTGAAGAGGTTGACCTGCGCCGAGATGCCCAGGTTGAGCGACTCGCTCGTCTCCGAGGTCAGTTCGCCCGTGGTCTGGTCGAAGGCGAGGCCGTAGCGCTGCGTCGGCGTAACGGAGGCGCTGATGAACGGCAGCGGCAGCGCGTCGGCGCGCGACGACTGGACGTTGTTGGCCGCCGCGGCGTCGTTCACGCGGGCGAGGCGGAGGTCGGGGCTGCGTTCGAGGCCGAGGCGCAGGGCTTCGTCGAACGAAATGACCTGCTGCGCGGAGACGGCCGAGGCGGTGAGGGCGAGAAGCGCGAGGGTAAGGGTGCGGAACACAAGCCGCATAAGTCAATCTGGGGGCTGGGGCGAAGCGGTTTGCTTTGACGGAGCCCCTTTCGCTTTGTTACACGAATGTGATACGAAGACGCCCGCCGAGCCAGAGCCGGGCGGGCGCACCGCGGAGCAACGGCTCCTGCGGAGGGGGAGGGATTCGAACCCCCGGTACCTTGCGGCACTCCGGTTTTCAAGACCGGCGCATTCGACCAGCTCTGCCACCCCTCCGGGCTTACCAAAGTTACGCCCTGCCGACGACCCTGCGCCGTATGTTCTCCGGTGTTCGCTCACCCGCCCGGCTGCCCATGAACCGCGACACGATGCTCGACGCCCTCCAAGGCACCACCGAGCCCTGGGACTTCGTCATCGTCGGCGGCGGCGCGACGGGGCTGGGGTGCGCCGTCGAAGCCGCCTCGCGCGGCTACCGAACACTGCTCCTGGAAGGGCACGACTTCGCCAAGGGCACGTCGAGCCGGAGCACCAAGCTGGTCCACGGCGGCGTACGCTACCTCAAGCAGGGCAACGTCGCGCTCGTGCTCGAAGCGCTCAAAGAGCGCGGTCTCCTCCTCCAGAACGCCCCCCACCTCGTGACCGACCTCCCGTTCGTGGTGCCGAGCTACGACTGGTGGGAAGGGCCGTTCTACGGCATCGGCCTCAAGGTCTATGACCTGCTCGCTGGCCGCTCCGGCTTCGCCACGAGCGAGCGCCTCTCCAAGGAGGAAACGCTCCAGCACCTCCCTACGCTCGAACCCGACGGTTTGCGGGGCGGCACCATCTACTACGACGGCCAGTTCGACGACGCGCGCCTGGCCATCGCGCTCGCCCTGACGGCGGCGGACCACGGGGCGGTGGTGCTCAACTACGTCAAGGTCGTCGGGCTGTTGAAGGCGGACGGCGTGGTCGTGGGTGTAGAGGCCCGCGACGAGGAGACGGGCGATGAGCACGAGATCCATGCGCGGACGGTCATCAACGCGACGGGCGTGTGGGCCGACGCCGTTCGCCAGATGGACGACGCCGATGCGCGATCGCTCGTCACGGCGAGCCAGGGCGTACACCTTGTTCTGCCCAAGTCGTTCCTCCCCGGCGAGGCCGCCATCATGGTCCCTAAAACCGACGACGGGCGCGTCCTTTTCGCCATCCCGTGGCAAGACCGCCTCCTCGTCGGCACTACCGACACGCCGGTGCCGGAGGCCGATCTGGAGCCGCGCCCCCTCGCCGAGGAACTCGATTTCCTGATGCGCCACGCGGCGCGCTACCTCGTCGAAGACCCCGAGCCCGCCGATGTGCTGAGCGTCTTCGCCGGGCTCCGCCCGCTCGTCGGGAAAGCCGACGACGGCGACACGGCCGGGATCTCGCGCGAGCACACGCTCCTGATCTCGCCGTCGGGCCTCGTCACCATCACCGGCGGCAAGTGGACGACCTACCGCAAGATGGCTGAAGACACCATCGACCAGGCCGCCACGCTCGCGGGCCTGGAGGAGCGAGAGTCGGTGACCAAAACGCTCCACCTCCACGGCTTCCACCCCACGGCCGACGCCTTCGGCGACCTTCAGGAATACGGCGCTGATGCACCCGATGTGCAGGCACTCATCAAGGCCATCCCCGCTTATGCCGAACCGCTCCATCCGAACCTCGCCATCGTGCGCGGCGAGATCGCCTGGGCCGCCCGCAACGAGATGGCGCGGACGGTCGAGGACGCGCTGTCCCGGCGCACGCGGGCGCTCCTGTTCGACGCGCGCGCCAGCATCGAGGTCGCTCCGGTGGTCGCGGCCTTGCTTGCCGAGGAACTCGGCCACGATGACGCGTGGGCGGCCGAACAGGTAGTCGCGTACCGCACCCTGGCCGCGGGCTACCTCATGGACGGCGTGGACCTTCCCGACCCGAACAGCGCCACCGCCACGTCGGGGTAGTCGGTGATGAGGCCGTCCACGCCGAGCGCGTGGAGGTGCTGCATGGCGGCGGCCTCGTTGACGGTCCACGGAATGATCCGCATGCCCTCCGCGTGGGCGAGGTGCACCGCGGCGTCGGTGACGAGCCGGTAGTCCGGGCTGTAGATATCCGGCACGAAGCCGAGCGCGGCGAGCCCTGCGTGCAGATGCTTTGCTGGAGTCCCCGCTCCCTGCTCGATGAGCAGTGCCAGCCGGATGGGCAGCCCCCGGTCGTGTGCGACCTGGAGCGTCCGCACGTCGAACGACTGGAGAATGAACCGCTCCGCGATCTGGAACTCTCGGACGAGCGCCCAGAGCAGCTCGACGAACACGGTCGGCGGCGGATGCGTCCGTCCGTCGCCTTCGGGCTTCGACTTCGTCTCGACGTTGTAGTGCGGCAGCGCACGGCCCTGCTCCCGCGCGTGGATTTCGGCGAAGGCGAGCACATCGCGCAGACGCGGTTTCGTGGCCGATTGTGCCTCTTGCCGTGGAAAGCGCGGATGACCTCGCCGCCCGCAGCCGTAGCGCGCAATCTCGGCATAGGGCATCTGGTAGAACAGGAGGTCGTGCTCTTGCTCCGCCAACACAGGCTGCCCGTTGGGATGCGAGCAGGTGACGGCCGACATCCACGGCTCGTGCGAGACCACGACCTCGTGATCCGCCGAGACGACGGTGTCGAGTTCGAGCGTCGTCACGCCGAGGTCGAGCGCGCGGCGGAAGGCTACGATCGTGTTCTCCGGTGCGAGACCCCGTGCTCCCCGGTGTCCCTGGATGTCGAACCCCGGTGGGCTGGAGAAATGGTCGTCACGCATGGACCGATTTGAGACGATGTAGCGGCGGTTCGGGCACACACTACGAAATGTTGTTCCTCCGGTCCCAACCTGTTGCCTAGGCCCCTGTTTTAGCGTAGCATCGTCCGTTTCATTCACCGCGCCGTCCGGCGCACTCCGATGCATGCGCGCACGGTTTTCTCTCTTCTGCTCGCGAGTGTCCTCGCGGGCTGTGGCGTGGAGTCAGCCCCTTCGCCTACCACGCCTGCGGATTCGGTCGTAGCCGCTTCCGCAAACGCCCCCTACCTCCACGCCTCTAGCGATATCGACGCGGGGCGGTACCTAGTCGAGGTCGGCAGTTGCCATGACTGCCACACGCCCGGGTTCATGGAGCACGGCATGGCCGTCCCCGAGGCCGACTGGCTGACCGGCACGGTCATCGGCTTCCGTGGCCCGTGGGGTACTACGTATCCCAAAAACCTCCGCCTCACCGTCCAGCAAATGGACGAGGAGGTCTGGGTACAGACGCTTCACACGCGCCAGGCCCTGCCGCCGATGCCATGGCCCGCGGTCAACGCCCTCAGTGAGCGGGACGCCCGCGCCATCTACCGGTACATCCGGTCGCTGGGCCCGGCGGGCCAGCCCGCCCCGGCAATCGTGCCCCCCGGCCAGGAGCCGCTGACTCCCTACATTGACTTCGTGCCTCAGCACCTGGAGCGCCTCAACGCCCTCCCGGCGGATACGACTACCA
>JABDIZ010000271.1 GCA_013003465.1 Rhodothermaceae bacterium | reverse complement strand
TGAACGTCGCCTGCATCGGCGGAGGCCCCGCCGGCCTCTTCCTCTCGCTCCTCCTCAAGAAGCATCGTCCCGATTGGGATGTGGCTGTCTACGAGCAGAACCCGCGGGGCAACACGTTCGGGTGGGGCATCGTGTTCTCGGACGGCACGATGGAGAACCTCCGCGCTGCCGACGAGACCGTGGCGCGTGAGACCGAAGCGAGCCTCGCGCACTGGGACGATATCGAGGTGCGGTTCAAAGGGCGTGTGCTCCAGTCGTCGGGGCACGGCTTCATCGGCGTGGGGCGGCATCGCTTTCTGGAGATCCTGACCGAGCGTGCCGAGGCGCTGGGTGTGCACCTGCATTTTGAGAGCCGCCTAACAGGGCCCGAGGCCTTTCCAGCGGCCGATCTGATCGTGGCCGCTGATGGTGTCAACAGCGTAGTGCGCAATGCCTATGCGGAGGCCTTCGGAACCGAGGTTGCGACGTGGGACAACCGCTTCACCTGGCTCGGCACGCACCGTCCGTTCCCAGCCTTCACCTTCGATTTCCAGGAGACGGCACACGGCTGGTTTCAGGCGCACTGCTACCAGTTCTCGGACGACACCAGTACGTTCATCGTCGAATGCCCTGAAGCCACCTGGCGAGCCGCTGGGCTGGATCGGATGACCAAAGCCGACAGCCTCGCCTTCTGCGAAACCCTCTTCGCCGATCTGCTGGAGGGGCATCGGTTGATGGACAACGCGCCACACCTTGACGGCCCTGCGATGTGGCTCACGTTTCCCAAAATCACCAACGCGCGCTGGCATCATGAGAACATTGTGCTGCTCGGCGATGCCTCGGCAACGGCGCACTTCTCCATCGGCTCGGGCACTAAGCTAGCCCTCGAAAGCGCGCTGGCTCTAGCAGAGCACTCGATGGCGCGGGGAGATGAGCCGCTCGAAGACGTGCTTGCCGCGTACGAGGACGAGCGGCGCGTCGAAGTGCTCAAATTGCAGAACGCCGCGCGCAACTCGACGGAGTGGTTCGAGAGTGTAGCCCTGCGCGCAGACTTCGACCCGGAGCAGTTCGCCTACAGCCTGCTCACCCGGTCGCAGCGCGTCAGCCACGAGAACCTGCGCCTCCGCGACGCCGACTGGCTAGAGAACTACGAACGCTGGTGGGCTGCGCAGCAAGAGAGCGAGGCGGCAGCGGTGCCGCCGATGTTCGTGCCATTCCGCGTGCGCGCCGCTGAGCTGGTGAATCGTGTGGCGGTCTCGCCGATGGCGATGTACTCGGCCGAGGACGGCGTTGTGACCGACTTTCACCTCGTTCACCTTGGGCAGCGCGCGCTCGGCGGTGCCGGGCTCGTGTTTTCGGAGATGACCTGCGTGGCCCCCGACGCGCGCATCACGCCCGGCTGCGCAGGCCTCTGGACCGACGAGCAGGCTGAGGCCTACGCCCGCATCGTCCGCTTCATCCACCAGAACAGCCCAGCGAAGGCGGCGCTCCAACTCGGCCATGCCGGGCCAAAGGGCTCCGTCAAAAAACCCTGGAAAGCCGGGGGCGACGACAACACGCCACTCGACGACGGCAACTGGCCGCTCCTCGCGCCGTCGGCCATGCCCTACCTCCCGCACAACCAGACGCCGAAGGCAATGGACCCCGCCGACATGGATCGCGTTCGGGATCAGTTCGTGGCCGCTGCCCAGCGCGGCGTCGCGGCGGGCTTCGATTGGCTGGAGTTGCACTGCGCGCACGGCTATCTGCTCTCGGCCTTCCTCTCGCCCCTCACCAACCACCGCACCGACGAGTACGGCGGCTCCGTCGAGAACCGCGTCCGCTACCCGCTGGAGGTCTTCGACGCAATCCGTGTCGTCTGGCCTGATAACAAACCCATCAGCGTCCGTATCTCGGCGGTAGACTGGGTCGAGGACGGCAACACGGTCGAGGATGCCGTCGCGGTTGCCCGTGCGTTTGCTGAGCACGGCGCGGACCTGATCGACGTGTCGAGCGGGCAGGTCTCACCCGAGCAGCAGCCCGTCTACGGGCGCATGTATCAGACGCCGTTCGCTGAGCGCATCCGCCTGGAGACCGGCGTCAAGACGATGGCCGTCGGTAATATCTACGAACCCGACCATGTCAACTCGATCCTCGCCGCCGGGCGCGCCGACCTCTGCCTGCTCGCGCGCCCGCACCTCTCCGATCCGCATTGGACGCTTCGTGCCGCCGCCGAACTCGGGTACACCGACCAGTGGTGGCCTCCACAATACCGCTCGGCGAAGCGCCAGATCGAACGCCTCTTCGAGCGCCAGCGTGCGCTGCCATGAACCCCCTGCTCCTCATGCTCCTTCCCCTGTTCCTCGTCGGCTGCGCCGTCGGGGCCTCCGATGACGAGTTCCGTGTCGATTGGGAGGCCTGGCAGCAGACACGCTACGCCGATCTCCAGGCACCCGACGGCTACCTCAGCCTCGCGGGCCTGTACTGGCTGGAGGACGGCGAGCACGCGTTCGGGTCCGATGCCTCGAACGCCCTCGTTTTCCCTGACAAAGCGCCTGCGCGCATCGGCACGTTCATGGTGGATGACAGCACGGTGACTATGCGTATCGAACCGGGGGCAGACGTGATGCACGATGGGGCCGCCGTTACGGAGATGGTGATGCAGGATGATCACGACGGCAAGCCGACCGTCGTGTACCTCGATTCGCTCAACTGGTACGTCATCCGCCGGAGCCGCGGCCTGGCCATCCGGCTGCTTGATACCGAGAGTGCCGTCCGCATTGGCTTCGACGGGATCGACACCTTCCCCCTCGACCCAGCCTGGCGCCTGGAGGCGCGCTTCGAGCCCTACGATCCGCCGCGTGAGATCAACATGCCCTCCATCACGGGCGTGGACGAGCGCGAGACCGTGCCTGGCGCTGTCGTCTTCGACCTCAACGGCGAGACCTATCGCCTCGACGTAACCGGCGTGCCCGGCGACGACCGCTACTTCGTCGTGTTCGGCGACGCGACCAACGGCACCGAGACCTATGGCGGCGGGCGCTTCGTCTGGATCGATGCCGAAGACGAGAACGGCCGCATCGTGATCGACTTCAACCGGGCCTACAACCCGCCCTGCGTGTTCTCGCCCTACGCCACCTGCCCGCTCCCTCCGCCCCAGAACCGCCTCCCGTTTGGCATTGAGGCCGGGGAACGGAACTACAGTGCCGCCCACTAACGACATGGTCATGAACCTCGTAACCTTTGCTCCGCAGCACTTCCACTGGGACTACGCCGACAAGGTGGCGACCATCACCCTGGACCGGCCCGAGAAGAAAAACCCACTCACGTTCGAGAGCTACGCCGAGCTACGCGACACTTTTCGTGCTCTCGTGTACGCCGACGACGTCAAGGCCGTCATCCTGCGCGGCGCCGCCGGCAACTTCTCGTCCGGCGGTGATGTGCACGAGATCATTGGGCCGCTCACGAAGATGACCATGCCTGAGTTGTTACGCTTCACGCGCATGACGGGCGACCTCGTCAAGGCGATCCGGGCCTGTCCGCAGGTCGTCATCGCCGCGGTCGAGGGCGTATGCGTCGGAGCGGGGGCGATCCTCGCGATGGCGTCGGACCTGCGCCTCGGCACGGCGCATTGCCGGGTGGCCTTTCTCTTCACCCGCGTCGGGCTGGCCGGATGCGATATGGGTGCCTGCGCCATCCTCCCTCGGATCATCGGACAGGGCCGCGCGGCCGAGTTGCTCTACACCGGCCGCGTGATGCAGGGCGAGGAGGCGTTTGCGTGGGGCTTCTTCAACAAGCTCGTCGAA
>JABDIZ010000254.1 GCA_013003465.1 Rhodothermaceae bacterium | reverse complement strand
CTCCAGGACAGCCAGGATGCCCGCATCCGCTGCATCACCACCGACGGCGTCTTCTCGATGGACGGCGATGTGGCGAAACTCGACCAGATCTGTGCCCTCGCGAAGCAGTACGACGCGCTCGTCCATGTGGACGAGTGCCACGCCACCGGCTTCTTCGGGCCAACCGGACGAGGCGCGGCCGAGTACCGAGGCGTGCTCGATCAGGTGGATATCATTACGAGCACGCTCGGCAAGGCGCTTGGCGGCGCTTCGGGCGGCTTCACCGTAGCGAGCCAGGAGATCGTGGACCTGCTGCGACAGCGCTCGCGGCCTTACCTCTTCTCCAACACCGTCGCGCCCGCCATCGTGTACGCTTCGCTCAAGGTGCTCGACATGCTGGAGGACACGGGCAATCTCCGCGAGACGCTGGTCGAGAACACACGTTACTTCCGCGAGCAGATGACGGCGGCGGGCTTCGCCATCAAAGCAGGCAAACACCCCATCGTGCCCATTATGCTCTACGACGCCAAGCTGGCGCAAGACGTGGCGCGCGACCTGCTGGACGAGGGCATTTATGTGATCGGCTTCTCGTTCCCGGTCGTTCCGAAGGGCGAGGCGCGCATCCGCGTACAGGTCTCGGCGGCACACACGCGTGCCCATCTCGACCGTGCCGTGCAGGCCTTTACGAAAGTGGGGCAACGCTACGAGGTAGTTTGAGCAGGGTGCGTCACCGCTCGGCCTGGGTCCTGGTTTGATTAAGTCCCTGTCCCGCGGGATCGAATCAGCAAGACGCCCGTTTGCCTGCACCCCGAACCGGCTACTCCTGCCCTTTCCCCTCCTGCCATGCTTCGCCGGACAGCGTATGTCCTGCTCGCCGCCCTGGCCCTGGCTGCCTGCAATACGACCGATACACTCGGCCCCGGTCCAAATCCGATCACGCCGCCGCCGGTCAACTTTACCCAGGCCATTCCGCTGATCGATCTGGTCCGCGACGACGGCGTGGCCAACACCTACTACGGCTTCGAAGGCGGCCTCTACCTGGGCTCCAACGATGCTCCGGACGCCCATGCGGCCTTCGGTGCAGACGCCGCTCGGCAGATCCAGCCCCTCAACGGACAGGGCAACCCTGACCCCAATGGCGCCATCGGGCTAATGTCCATCTCGATGTCCAATGCGACTCAGGAGTGGTGCCATGGTGCGAGCACGGGTGCCCCGAATGACACCCCCTGCCACTCGTGGACCTTCATGGGAAAGGCGGCAAATGATCCTTCGCTCAATGACGATCTCGTGATCGTCAATGGCGCCCGCGGTGGCCAGGCGCTCGACCGCTGGGACAACCCTGATGACGCCGAGTACCGACGAATCGAGGAGCAGGTCTTGCCAGCGTATGGCCTCACCGAATCCCAGATCCAAATCGTCTGGGTCAAGGCTGCCTTGCCCAACGAGCCGTCGCGCGACTCTCTTGGATCGCCCACCCCCAACGATGCTGATGCGTATGCGCTTGAGGCGACCATCGGCAATGTCGTGCGCGCACTCCAGCAGCGCTACCCGAAGCTCCAGCAGGTGTTCTTCACGAGCCGCATCTATGGCGGCTACGCGAACCCCAACACCAACAGCCCCGAGCCCTGGGCCTACGAGACGGGCTTTGGAACCAAATGGGCTATCGAAGCCCAGATCACGCAGCGCGCCACGGGGCAGGTGGACGCCCAAACGGGCAACCTCTCAGGCACACCGTTCATGGCGTGGGGACCCTATCTCTGGGCCGTCTGGCCGGAATCGTACTTCGAGGGTGATGGAATTCACCCCAACCGAGACGGAGAGGAACGCGTCGCCGATGCTCTGATAGCCTTTTTCAAGACCTCGGCTCTTACCCGGTGCTGGTTCGTGGAGGGGCTGACCTGCTCCTGACCCAGCCCCCGAGATACGGTTGCGCCGTGTAAAGGGCGCCCCGTACGTTGCCTGTGCTATCCCGTTGATTCACAGGTGACTCCGATGCTGCGCCCCCTCGCTGTTCTCTCGTTGGTCTTCCTCCTCGCGGCCTGTAGTTCGGACGCCCCCGACGAGTCTACGCCGGATGCACCCCAGACCACGAGCACCGCAAGTACGGACGTGCCTCTGGTAGCGCACGAAGCCGAGCCTCTCGTGTCGGCGGATTCATCGGAGGCCGAGCGCGACCTGCTCACACTCGCCAACGGCGCCACCCTCGTCACCGCGTCCTCTGAGGAGAACCGCGCGCTCGATCTGATCAACGGCAACCGGGCCGACCGCGCCTGGGCCAACAGCGGTCCGCGTGATGCGGCGCCCTACACGTTTGTCTTCGAGTTGCTGGCGCCAACGCGGCTCACACAGGTGGGCGTCAACAACGCCGCCGATCAGCCCAGCCCGTCGGTTACCACGGCCCGGTCGTTCGACGTGGAAGCCTCTGCTGAGGGGCCGGACGCGGGGTTCGTCCCGCTCGGTACGCTGACGGTGGACGAAGCCGAAGAAACCCTGCTGGATGTAGCCAGCGAGACGCCCGCCCAGTGGCTCCGCTTCACCCTGCGCGACGGCCAGGACGCCGACGCAGGCTTCATCTACTTCGATGAAGTCGTGGCGTACGGCGAGCAGGAGGCTGTGCCGAGCGACGACGGGCGCTTCACCGGCATCTACGAAACGCCGGGCCGCTCCTACGTCGAGCTCACGCAAGACGGTGCCATGTTGACGGGCTGCTACACCGGTACCGGCGGGCGCGGCGGCGGCACGCTCTTCGGCCACGTCGAGGGCGGCGTCGCGCGGGTGAGTTGGGTGGATCGAGACACGGAGGGTGTCAACGGCACAGCCCTCTTCGTGATCGACAGCACCGGCGAACTCGTTGGCGTGCGCTACCGATTGCCAGGACGCAACCTGTGGGCCGGGCCACGCGCTGACGACACCGTGACGACGCCGTGCAGCGAAGTCGAGGCGTCCGGCAACCCCATTGGCGCTGCGCTCGAAAGCGCGGGCGAGGTCACGCTCTACGGCATCTACTTCGACTTCGACCGCGACACGCTCAAGCCGACCTCCGAGCCCGTCCTGCAACAACTCCGCGAGGCGCTGGAGGCCAGCCCTGCCCTCTCCGTGGACATCGAGGGCCACACCGACGATGTGGGCAGCGAGGACTACAATGAGGACCTGTCGCAGCGCCGCGCCGCTGCCGTGGTGGCCTGGCTCGTGGAGCACGGCATCAACGAGGAACGGCTCGGCCCCGTGGGCAAGGGCGAAGCCGAACCCGTGGCCGACAACGCGACGGCGGACGGGCGGGCGCTCAACCGCCGCGTCGAGGTCGTACGCCGCTAGCCGCCTAGCGCCCCGTTGCTCCCTGCAGAGCCGCGTGTTCGGCCGCCAGAGAGTCGGGGTGAACTTCCCAGGCCAGATTGGCGAGATCGTCGGCGCTCTTCTGTGCCTTCACCGCTTCGAGTGTCGTCACGCCGAGGGCATACCAGTGGAGCGCGCGTTCCTCGTGCGCCTGCCGTTCGCCGGGCGCGGAGGCACGCCGGGCCAGCGCCCGATGGATTCTCGCCGTGTGGCCGTACGCCGAGCCGAGATTCCCGAGGTAGACGGACAGGTTCGTCAACTCGACGACGCCCTCCTGCATCGCAATGCTCGCCTCGCACGCCGGTAGCGCTTCCTCCAGCCGGTCGGCACCGACGAACGCGCGGCAGATCCTCCGCTGGATGAGGGCCACCCGATTCCCCGCCTCCGCGTTGGCGCGATCCTCGTCGTAGCGGCGCTGCGCGATGGCCAGCGCCCGCTCATACGACGCGATGGCCTCGTCCGTGCGGCCGTGGTTCAGGTAAACGGTGGCCAGCGCGTTGAGGGCGCGCGCGAGCGCTTCCTGGCCCTTCTCGTTCGTCGAGTCGCTGCGGACCATCGCCTCGGCATAGGTCAGCGCCATCCGGTGCGAGGCCGGGGCCTCCTCGTCGGAGCGGAAGCCGAGTCGCCCCTGCGCCAACCCGAGGTAGCCGTACGCGATGTGGAGACCGTACTGCACGCGGGGATGGTTCGGGTGGCGGTGTTCGAGTCGATGGAGGAACGGCAACCCCTGGTCTCGCATCAGCGTCAACAGCTCCTCGCTCCGGCCCGAGAAGCTCAAGCCGTCGGCGCGGTACGAGTAGGCGCGCCACAGGTGCAGCGCGAGCGCGAGATCGGACGAGTCGGCGCGGGCGAGGGACTCCAGCAGGGCGATGGCGGCCTCCACGTTCGCCAGGCCTTCGTTGTGCTGGCCGTCGAAGATCTGCCCCCAGCCGTACTCGCTCTGGATGCGGCCCACATCGTGCAGAATACCCGAGGCGGCAGGCCTCCGGGCCGCGAGGGGCGCGAGCAGGTCGAGGGCACGCAGGCGCATGGCAGCCACGTCTTCCTCCCCACCACGCCAGTCGATCACCGTAGCGAGGTGACCGTAGCTGTTGGCCAGCGCTCGGCGGATGTGCTCCTCGGTGGAGTCGCGCTGCCAGAGCGCAGCACGCAGTTGGAAGGCGCGACGGTAGCTCTCGAGCGCACCCTCCAGATCACCGAGGTTGGTGTAGTGCGGATTGCCCTGGATCTCGCCAATCTGCTCGTAGGCGGCGGCCAGTTCGAACTGAAGCGAGGGATCGTCGGGGCCTTCACGATACAGGTTATCGAGGTAGGCCAGGGCATTGGTCACGAGCGTTTGTCGCGCCTGTGTGGCGCCGGGCAAGTCGCGGATAGCATCGTGGACGTCGAACAGCAGGGTGCCCGCCAGTTGCCGCACCTCATCCGAGCGGCGCTCGGCAATACGCGCCTGCCGCGTCGTGGCGATGATGCCGCCCAGCAGTGCGAGCCCGATGAGCGCCGACGCGCCGACCCCCACCACATGCCGCCGTACAAACTTCGACAACCGGTAGCGGAGCGTGTCGGGCCGTGCCCGCACCGGCAGTTGCGTCAGGTAGCGATGCAGATCGTCGTTGAGGTCGGCCGCGAAGGCGTAGCGCCGCTGTGGATCCTTGCGCAGCGCCTTCATTACGATGGTATCCAGGTCGCCCTGAAGGCGCCGCCGGAGGGCCTCGGGCTGCGTGGCACGCGCCCGACTGACAGCCTCCGGTGTCGTCATCTGCGCCTCCTCCATCGCCGCGTCCTCATGCACCCGCGCGACGGCGGTGCTCGGCCGGTGCGGAACCTCCTCGCAGATGACCCGCTCGACTGCGCTCGGCGTCAGCCCATGTACGTCGTAGGGCCGGTGGCCGGTCAGCAGTTCATAGAGGAGCACGCCGAGGGCGTAGACATCCGTGGCCGTCGTGGCGGGCTCGCCGCGCACCTGTTCGGGCGCCGCGTACGTCGGCGTCATCGCAGGGAATCCAGTCCGTGTCGAGGGGTCCTCCTCCGGATCCTCGATCAGCCGGGCGATCCCAAAGTCGAGCAGCTTGACCCGCCCGTCCGCCGTCACGAGAATGTTGGAGGGCTTGAGGTCACGGTGGACGATAAGGTTCTGATGGGCGTATTGCACGGTCTCGCACACCGTGCGAAACAGCTCAATGCGTGCTCGGACGGAGAGCCTGTGGCGGTCGCCGTAGGCGGTGATGGGCTCGCCCTCCACGTACTCCATGACGAGGTAGGGAAGGCCGTCTGGAGCACCCGGCACCGGCTCGGTCATTCCACCGCCGAGGAGGCGTGCGATTCCCGGATGGCTGAGCGAAGCGAGCAGTTGCCGCTCGTGCTGAAAGCGGCGGACGAGGTCGGAACGCATATGCCCCTGCCGCACCAGCTTGACAGCCACCTGCTGCTCGAACTGCCCATCGGCGCGCTCGGCGAGATAGACGAGGCCCATGCCGCCGTGCCCCAGCTCGCGCACGAGGCGGTACGGCCCGAGGCGCATCCCCTGCTGCATGGCCTCCGGTTGTTCGAGCAGCCCCCAGGCCATCGGCGCCACGGGCTCACTCAGAAACGGTGTTTCGTCGTCGTGCGCTGCCAGCAGCGACTCCACCTCCTCGCGGAGCCGCTCGTCCTCTCCACATGCGCTCGCCAGATAGGCCATCCGCTCAGCGCTGGGCCGTTCGACGACCTGTTCGAATATGGCCTTGACCTGGTGCCAGCGCTGGGTGTCCATGCGGCGCGCGTCGTCGGATGGGGATGCAGAGGGCGTCTTCTCTTGGATGGGCAATTCGGGGCGCGGCGGGCTCATTCTCCCAACTCCCGGCGCAGCCAGGCGCGGGCCGTCTGCCAGTCGCGCTTCACGGTGGCGGGCGAGATACTGAGCGCTTCCGCGGTCTCCTGTACGCTCAGGCCACCGAAGTGGCGGCACTCGACCACACGGCAGAGCCGCTCGTCCATGGCCTCCAGCTGCGCGAGCGCCTGGTCGAGCGCGAGCAGTTCCTCGACTCGGCTGTCTGACAGCACCACGGCCTCATCGAGCGATACGGGTGCGCGCCCCCCCCCCCGCTTCGCGGCGTTGCGCCGCCGCGCATACCAGATTAGCACGCGCCGCATCACGCGCGAGGCGATGGCGAAGAAGTGCGTGCGGTCCTGCCAGGCCACGTCCACCTCCCCGGCCAGGTTCAGGAACGCCTCGTGGACGAGTGCTGTGGTGCTCAGCGTGTGGTCATCCCGCTCGTGCTGCATGTGGCGGTGCGCTTGCCTCCGCAGCTCGTCGTAGACCAGCGGCACGAGGGCGTCCAGGGCGGCTTCGTCGCCCTGCTGCCACTGGTGCAGCAACTGGGTGACTTCGGGCGGAGCCGGTGCGGACATAGAGCAAGACGGAAAGGCGCGCCAAGCGAAGCAGAGCCCTGAAAACATAGCGGCTAGCCCATCCACCAGGCAATTCACGGAGGCAGGCGCGGCGGCGTCCTTCCCGCAGGCGAAGAAAAAGGCAGCAGCGTGAGCCCACCCGCCCCCTTCCTGCCCATCTCCTTGTAATCGCACCCGATGCGCTCTGAACCAGCGAACCATCGAGGTCGCCTCCGTACGTACCCCTTCCAACGGAAATGCTATGCTGCGTGGATTGCTGCTCCTGATGACGGCGAGCCTGCTCCCTCTCTCCCCAGCGGCCGCCCAGAGCCCGTCGTCTGAGGCCGTTTACATCATCATGGATGGCTCCGGCTCGATGTGGGGCGAGCTCCCCGACACTTCGCGCAAGGTGGCCGTCGCCAAGACGGTACTGCGCGACTTCGTGCGGCAGGACTTCGGCGACGCCGAGCTCGCGCTCCGCGCCTACGGACACCGCCGCGAAGGCGACTGCCGCGACTCCGAACTCGTCGTGCCGTTCGGGCCTGCCGAGGCCGTCGTGCCCCAGGTGGAGGCCTTCGCCGAATCCCTCAACCCGCTCGGCAAAACGCCTATCGCCTACAGCCTCCGTCAGGCCCTCCTCGACATGGAGGGACGGACGGGCGACATCATCCTCATCACCGACGGCAACGAAACCTGCGACGACGATCCCTGTGCGCTTATCCGGGCATGGCGCGAGCAGAACATCGCCATCAATGTGCACGTCGTCGGATTCGGGATCGAGGCGCAGGAGCGTGCCGCCCTCCAGTGTATCGCCGAGGCTGCCGGAACGCCCTACCGCGACGCGTCCTCCGCCGAGGAACTAGCCGAGGAGCTGGCGCAGATCCGCGAGGACGCAGTGACCGGAGCTGGAGCCTCTGAGCCCCCGGCCTCGGGCTCCGTCGCGCTCCGGCTCCGCGGCGTGGACGCCGAGGGCAACGAGCTGCTCGTAGAGGGCCACCTCATGCAGGAGGGCACGGAGCGCTTCGCCGTTAGCAGCAACGACCGCAACGTAGTCGAGGCCGGGCGCTACGATCTCGTCGTCGGCGTGCGGACGCAGAACGGCACCCTATACCGCCCGGTGACGCGGCCGATCACGACGAGCAACACCGAGGACTCGTTCGTCGAAGTCGAGGTGGCCGTGCCGCCATCGGTCAGCGCCGTGTTCATCGAAGAGGGCGAGGAGCGGCGAGGTGCCCTCATCACGGCCTACCAGAACGGGGCTGAGGCGTTCACCTTCCGCTCCTTCGACACCGTCTACCTCGACGAGGGCACCTACACCTTCCAGACGCAGCTCAATCAGGACAACGAACTCACGGTCACGGAGTCCTTCGCGGCAGGCGAGCACAAGACTCTTCGCTTCGAGGCGGTCGAGACGGTGGATGTGCGGTTCAGCATGTATGCAGGGTCCCGCGAGGTGCGCTTCGTCGGCAACTATGACCTCTGGCAGGACGGTGAGAAACGCTACGATGTGCATTCGAGAAACGGTGCCGATGTGCGGCCTGGTGTCTACGATGTGCATCTCGACAATGACCTCACACCGCACATCGAGCGAGGCGTGGTCGTGCCCTCTTCGCCGGAGGAACAGCACATCGAAATCGTCGTCCCCGCCGCTTTCGTCACGTTTGTTTACCGAAAGCCCGACGGTTCTCGCGACGACGACCGCCGCGTGTTCGTTGGGCAGGGGGCTGAACGTGGCCGTGTCAAGCAATCCGGGGTGCGCCACCCGCTGCTTCCGGGCACCTATAACGCCATCGGCTTTCCGGGCAACTACGCACCGCTTTCATTCGAGGTCGTCGCGGGCGAGGAGCGCGAGATCGTCCTCCGCTCCCAGTCTCAGTGAGCGCCTTCTTCATCCTCCTACGCAACCCATCCGATACTCCCATGCCACCGATCCGCTTTCTCCCTCGACTGCTCGCTCTAGCTCTGCTCCTCAGCGCCTGTGGCGGTAGCGATGCGCAATCTGGGCCGGAGGCGCTGCCTGCGGATGGCCCCCAGGCGTTGCTCCAAACGGCCACCCCCAATGCCGCCCCTTCTTCCCGCGCCCGCATCGTGGATATTGACACGGGCGAGCAGCACTCCATTGCCGTGCTGGACGATGGCACCGTCTGGACGTGGGGCCTGAGCGGAAACGGCCAGCTCGGCCGCGAGGTCACCATTGAGGATTATGGGCTGCCTCGACTGGCAGAGGGCGTGAGCGGCACCATGGTGTCGGCTGGCAGCGCGTACTCCTTCGTCTACGACGGTACGACGCTCTGGGGAACCGGCTACAATGCCAGCGGCTACCTCGGCTGGGGACCGTCCGGCGACGAACAGACGTTCACCGCGTTTGCCTTCCCCGACCTCGTGGACATCGACGCCCACGGTGCACACGTCATCGCCCTCATGGCCGACAGCACCGTCCGCACGTGGGGCGAGGGCTCAGTAGGGCAGGTCGGTAACGGCACGAGGCCAAACCATCAAGTCGCGCCCGTTCTGGTCGCACATCAGGTAGAGCCGGGCGTACTCGACACGCTTGATCAGGTCGTTGCCATCGCGGCGGGCGGGGCCTATAGCCTCGTCCTCCGCGCCGACAGCACCGTCTGGGCGTGGGGGCAGAACTACTACGCCACGCTCGGCACGCCGGAGGTCGCCAGCGCGCCTCCTCCGAACCCCAGCGGTGCGGCGAGCGCCAGCGGCGCAGCCACGGCGTGGTTCTCGACTATTCCGGTCGCTAGTCTGATCGACAACGTAGTCGCGATCGCGGCCGGCGAGAACCACGCCCTCGCCGTGCGTGCCGACGGCACGGTCTGGGGCTGGGGCTCCAACCGACACAGCGCGCTCGCACACCCCGATGAGAACGCCGTCTTTGTCGAGCCGACCCAGATCGAGGGGCTGACCGATGTGGTGTCTGTGGCCGCCGGAAGCGGCTACAGCCTCGCCCTCAAGTCCGATGGCACGGTTTGGATGTGGGGGACCATGAGCGGGTTAAGCAACTACCCTTCCCCCTTTCACACCATCCGCCGCGTAACACCGCTCCAGAACATCGTCATGCTGGCTGCCGACCACCATCATGCGCTCGCGGCTAGTGAGGCCGGTACGCTGTGGGGCTGGGGGTCGAACGATCAGGGGCAGGTCGGCTCGGAGGAAGCCGACGAGACACAATACCCGCCCGTCCGTGTGAGCTTTCCAAACTGACGCCGTCCCGGCCAAGACAGTCTACCCCACGCTCCAATTTCCTTGATCCTATGCTCTCCATGGCTGCCCTTCGCCCTCTCGCGCTGATTCTAGCGCTCCCACTCGTTTCCGCCTGCAACGCGGACTCTTCAGACAACGGAGACGTGGCCTCCACGCAGGTCTTCGTGAGCGATTTCGCCGACGCCTGCCTCGCCTCGCTCAACTGGAACCGCGCCGGGTGCGAGTGCGCCGGTCGCCTCGCCGCCGACGAATTCTCGGGCGACGCCCGCGCCTTCGTGCTCGCCATGATCCGCGGTGACGACGCCACCACGGAGCGTCTGCGGGGCGTGTTGTCCTTCGAAGAACTCACCGCGGCGGGCCTGTTCATGGTCCACGCCGGAACCGAATGCGGGACCGCTTCCTGAGCGCCGCGCCCAACCCTCCTGTCGTATGCGTGCTGTTTTCTTGCTTCTCGCGGCGAGCCAGCTGCTCGACCCTGCCTCCGCCCAGGACCTGACCCGGCTCTCCAACGGCGTGGGCTTCCACCCCGTCACCGAGAGCGGGCGCGTCGTCTGGACCGAAGGCCCGACGCCGGACGCCTTGCAACTCAACCTCTGGGACGGCCGCAACACCATCATACTGGATGAACAGATCTCCGGGGCGCTTCCCGGCTGGCCCGACCTCGACGCCGACGGCCGCGTGGCCTATGTCAAGGTCGTCGGCGGGCGCTACCAGTTGATGTTGTGGGACGGCCGCGAGACCGTCCAGCTCACCAACTCCGGCTCTCCCGATGCGGCCATCGACCTCGGCACCCCGACGAGCGAGTTGAAGGGCGGCTTCCCTCGCATCGCCGTCGGCGACGTGGTCTTCAGCGACGCACAGGGAAATGTGTTCCTCTATGAGACCGCCGACCAAAGCCTCCGCGCCATCAGCGAGGGCCCGGCGCAGCGTGTGGCCCGCACCACGGCCGACTTCCGCGCCGTGATGCAGCAGACCGGCACCAAGCCCGTCTTCTACTACGACGGCCGCTACATCGTCTGGATGCATCAGGAGCCGGGCGGCCACACGTCCGAGTTCACGGTCTACCAGGCCGACGCCGAGGACGGGTACACGCCGCGCGCGATCGCCTCGTTCACGGCGGCCACGCCGCAGGAGATGAACGCGGCCGTGGCCGGGGCCGCGTTCGACCCGTACTTCGTGGCCTGCGGCCCGGAGATCGCCTGGATGTATCGCGCCCCCGGCACCGGCGAGGTAGCTGACCTCCCGGCGCAGTACGCGCAGTACGCCGCCGTCCTCAACGACGTCGTGATCGGCTACTACGACGGCAGCGAGGCCCGCGAGGTCGCGCGTGGCGACCTGATGCCCCTCAACCTGGGCCTGAGCGACGGCCACCTCGCCTGGATCGAGTTCGTGGAAGGCAACGACGACAGCCGCCTGAGCAATGAGGCCCGCCTGATCCAGAGCCATCGCGACGGGCGCACCACGACCGTGGCACGCGTCGAGGATCCGCCGATGCAGGCCGCCAACGACGCCAGGGTCTGGAGCGGGCCGAATGGGCTGCACGTGATCGGGAGCGAGGTGCTCTGGTTCGAAGACGAAGCCCGCTGCGAGCAGATGGTGAACCTCCCTGGCGTGGGCACCCCATGCGCCTGGATCCCGACCTTCCGCATCGCTCTCTTCACCCGAACGGGCGGCCCCGGCAATCCGCAGCGCGTCTTTCGCCTGGGCGACCTCCTCCTCGGCGGCAGCTTCGACGCCGGGCGCTACGCCTGGCGCGACGACGCCAACCGCGTGGCCACGACTGAACTCATCGCAGGCCTCGGCGGCGATGGTGGGCTGCTCCAGCTCACCGATCTGCTGCGTGTCGACCGCATCCCGCTGGGCCCCGACGAGCCGCGCGCGAAGCTCGTGGACGCCTTCAGCCTGCGGGCTGCGCGCACCGGCGGCGAGTGCACGCCCGGCGGCGGCGGGGCCAGCGACGCAGCCCTGCTCCGCGCCGTCACGTTCGACGTCATGGCCGAGGACGGCATCCTGCCCGACCTGTCCGATATCGCCGCGCTACGCCTCTACGAGGACCGCAACCAGAACCGCCAGCTCGACGCTGGCGATGTCCTGCTGGACGAGGCTACGGCGCTGGCCGCCCGGCAGACGATGGAGTTGGGCGAGCCGATGCCCATCCTCCCCGGCAGCGAGGTCCACTTCCTCGTCGAGATGGAGTTGAAGGACGCCACCGAGCTTTGCCCGTGCAACGAATACCGCGTGGCCCTCGATGCCGCCGACGTGGACGCAGGCACCCTCGCCGTACAGGGGAGCACGGCGGGAGCGCTCGTGCTCCCGAACGTTGAACTCCACCCGGTATGGGGCGACGGGCAGGCGGCGCTGCCTACGACGCGCCTCGAAAACCCGCTCGGCTTCCGCGTCGAGAACCTGCCCGCCCGCTGCGTGGACGCGGCACGGTTCCGGTTCGTCCACGGCGTGGCCGGGGACGACGCGGTGCTGTCGGCCAACGGCGAAGAAGGCACCGACCTCGAAGTCGACCTCGTCGAAGCCGAAGCCGGGCTCGAAGCTGAAGTCAACCTAACGCTCGGTCAGCGCGAGGGCGCGTACACCGTCGAAGCGTCGCTGCTCTACCCCGAGGAGACCGCATGCGAGCCCCCGATGTTCACGTTCGTCGCGCACGCAGGCACGTTCGTGCTCCAGGTCCTCGACGCCAATGATCCCGCATTTGTCAATGCTACGGCCGGCCCCAACCATGCTGACTACGACAGTTGGACGGTTACCCTGACCGACGACCTCAACCGACTCGCCGACGGCGGTAAGGTCCGCTCCGGCACAACGGCAGATGGATTGAGTCCGTTGCTGCTCCGGGCTCGCCTGATCGGCCTGACCGAAGCTCCCGAGGGCGAAGTCACCTTCACCATGAACGCGAGCGATGACAGCGGGCTCCTCTCCCCGGGCCTCGGCGAGACGATCCCCGTGGAGAACGGCACGGAAAGCGTCTCGGCAGAATGGGTGATGACCGAAGCCGGGCCTGTCGCCGTAGCCCTCTACACGCCACCATTCTACCTCAGCCCGGCGTCGGCCACCGAGCGCGTGGTTACGTTCACGGCCAGTTACCAGATGCCGGGCGCAACAGAAGTATCGGAAGAGGAAGAGCGAGTGCTCGTCTACCGCCCGCCCGTGCTTTTCACGCACGGCATGTGGTCGGGGCCCGAAGCGTGGAGTTCCATCTTCACGGGCACAGATCCGCGCTTCGAAACCTTTGTAGCGGACTATTCGAGCCGCTCGGCGGAGAACTTCGATGCACTCGGCGGGGTGATGCGCAGCGAGATCCAGCGCGTCCGCGACGATCTGAACAGCCGCGGCATCGCGGTAACGCAGGTCAACGTAGTAGCCCATAGCATGGGCGGACTCATCACGCGGCAGTACATCGGCGAGAACCGAGGGGCCGGTTTCCGCCGTCCCGACACCTTTGGCCAGGGCGACATCTATGCCCTCATCACGGTCGGCACGCCGCATTACGGCTCCCCGATTGCGTGGCTGACACTCACATTGCGTGACCCGCAGTACAACTACTTCTCCCCCGAGTTCATCGAGGCCGTCAACTACCTCGGCCTCGACATCTGGTCGGGTGCGGTGGATGCGATGTGCCCCGGCAGCGACGCCCTCCAGGCCCTCGGCCGCACGCACGTCCCGACCCACACGCTCCGCGCGTGGTACTTCGACAGCCAGACTGAAACCACCACCTGGGGTGCCTTCCTCGCCTTCTTCGACAGCATCATCGACAGCATTATTGAAGGAGCCGCTACCGGCGAGCCGCCGACGCCGCTAGCCCTTGTCAAGTACACGGTCGAATACGGCGGCAGCTTGGTCGTGGACGCTGGCCTGCAGGGCCTCTATGGCTCCCAACGAACCGACTACCTCGTTACGCTGGAGGGCCAGAGCGGTGGCATCACACAGGGATACCGGCTCGTCTTCCCGGAGACGCTGCACTCCGCCGCCCCAGGCATCGCCGAGGGTGAGACGACGAGTGAAGAGGTCGCCGGGCGGGTCTTTTATGTGCTCTCGCAGTCGCCGGAGAACATTGAGGTGTTTGCGCGCTCCCTGCCGCCGCCCATCGTGGAGACCGACTACATCACGTGCCAGTAGCGTCTAAGGAGGCCAGCAGAATACGAGATGGCGAGATGGGTCCGTTATGAAGAGCATCGTCTCACCGTCTCGCTGTTCCTCATGCGCCTCGCCACCTTCGCCTCGCTTCTACTCTTCATCCTCCTCACGCCAGCCCGTGCACAAACGGACAAGGAGGGACCGAAGGCCAATCTCGACACCCCAGAGGCGGTCCTCGAAGCCCACCTCGAAGCCACCGGCGGTGCGGATGCCTGGGCCGCCGTGCAATCGCGCCGCGATACGGGCGAGCGCATTATGGATGGCTTTATGAACCAGAAGATGACCTCGCGGTTTGTCACCACCACGCGCTACCCCGGCTACCTCCACCAGACCCAGGCTACGGCGACGCCCAACGGCACCATGGACGTCACGGTGATACAAACACCCGAAGGCGGGTGGGCTGACACCCCGATGGGCCGCCAGGACTTCCCGGAAGGCAGCCGCCCCCCGATCACAACACCCAAGGCCGAATTGACCCTGCTCAACGACGCGGAGGCCTCCCTCACGCTTGACCTCGGCACCTACGAGGAGACACCGGCCTACGTCGTCACCGTCAGGCGCGACACATCCGACGCACGCCGTTGGTACGACCGCGAGTCGCTGCTGCTCATCGCCGCCGAAACCGCAACTCCGGACGGCATGACACTATCGACGATGGCTGACTACCGCGATGTAGATGGCCTGCTGGTGCCCTTCGAAGAAGAACAAGAGGTGTTTATCCGTGTCGTCATGGGGAGCCCGGACAGTGAACCACAGGTCCACAAGGTGTCCACGGAAGTGACGTATGAGCAGATCGAGTTCAACGTAGATGTAGACGACGCGCTGTTCGCCGACGGTTGAGCCCCGCCTGAACGGCCCAGCGCGGCGGCGGTAGGTTGCCGTGCGCCGCCGACAGCAAGAGCATTCACAACGCGCTGCGCCGGAGGATGAACTCGTGCTCAGCCCCTTCTGCTCGCTCGCGTCCATCAGCAGGTGGTCGCTGCGGTCGGTGCGCTATTGCGGTTAGGCGCTCGCCAGGGCACCATCGGCATAGAAAAACGACTGTATGGAGTCCATCTCCGCGGCGCCGTTCCCAATAGACCGCGCCGTCTCCAACGTGGGAAGCGGACCCAGGAAAGCCAGCAGCTGCTCGACCGTATTGAAGTGTCGGAAGGCGTCGCGGAGTTGCCCATCCCAGCGGTCGTGATGCCGCAGCAGATCGTCGGGCAGGATGCGCGTGCGGTCGGTTCCTGGCTCCGGGAACGCCTCGAACGGGTATTCCAGGTTCAGGAAGCCGTAGTCGTTGGTCAGTTCCTCGCCCGGTTCGATGTCGCGCACCGCGAGTTCGAAATTGTAAGCCGTGGTGATGCAGTTCGGGAAGGCGCTGTGGTTGATGTAGCGGCCGTGGTCCCAGCAGAGCACGTAGTCGCCCCGATTGTCGCGGTAGGTAAAATGGTCGAGGTGGGGCCGAAATGCAGGGCCGAGTGCTTCGACGGCCTCCATGCCGAGCGTCTGATCGAGCGGATCCTTGGCCCAGGTGATGGTGCCCTTGGGGATGCGCTCCGTCGCCACGACACCGTATCCGACGGCCTCGCTGATGAACCGGAGCCGGGTATGCGGATGAATCATACGATCAGCCCCCCATGGTCGGAGTGAAGATCACCACCACCATGAAGGAGATCAGGACGAAGCCGAGCATGAACAGCACGGCCATCAGAATAATGGGCCAGGGGCTATCGCCCTGAGTTGCGGCGGCAGGCCGCCTGGAACGCGTCGGCGCCCGGTGCGCCCGCAGTGCTAGAGCCATAGGATCCGACTCGTGGTAGAGCCGGTGCCAGAACACAAAAGTCCAGCCGGAACGGGCTGGCAGACCGGTCCATCAACCCTGCGAATCGCCGCCGGTTTCCGGTTGATCGGCGAGACTGCACAATTCGCAGATCGTCAGCCCGGATAGCCCCCGGCGACGAAGCGTTCGAGGTCTTCCACCTGCCCGCGCGCGCGCTCCGAAAGCGTCCGCACACAGTCGCCGATGGAAATGAGCCCAGCCAGCGTGCCGTCGCGGAGGACGGGCAGGTGGCGGATCTTGTGCTTCGTCATGAGCGCCATGCACACGTCAATGCTCGTGCCGGGCTCGACGGTCACCAGTTCTGAGGTCATCACCTCCTCCACGCGCGTCTCGCGCGAGGTGCGGCCCTGAAGCGCGATGCGCCGCAGGTAGTCGCGCTCGGTAAAGATGCCGCGGACCTCGCCGCGCGCGGTCACCACGATGGCGCCGACGTTCTGGTCGACCATGCGCGCAATCGTGGCGTAGACCGTAGCCTCCGGGTCGATGGTGACGACCCAATCGCCTTTTTGCTTGAGGAGAGCGGAAACGGGTGTGCTCATGGCATCCTCCGTGCTGGTGGGCGGTGGCCCTTGTATGGCTCAGCCCCGTGGGAGTTCTGCCCGCCGGGCCCTATCCGCCGGTTGGCGTGTCCGATTGCCGCCTGGCGCGGGACCCCACCGCTCGTCGTTCCGTAGCAACCGCGCCCACCCCGCTGCTGTGCCATGGCTCGTATGGACACCACTCTCACCCTTCCTACCCCGGCTCCCTCCCTCGCGCGCACGCCTCGTGCGACGCCCGTTCCGCCGGGGCGCGCCGCGCTCATGGTGCTGGGGCTCTGGAGCATCCCCGCTGCCGTGGCCCTCGGCCAGGCCTATCTGGAGCAGATCCTCACGGCGCGCCCCGTAGACTGGCACCACACGCTCTGGACGACCCTGCCCAACTGGTACCTCTGGGCCTTCCTGACACCGCTCGTCCTCGTGCTCGCCCGCCGCTTTGCCCCCGGCCGGGCGTCCGTCGCGACGCTCATTCCGGTGCATGCGGCTGGACTTGTGGGCCTGCTCGGCCTTCATGCGCTCGGCAGCGTCGCGGTGTTTGCCATCGCCGGGCTGCCTGCCGACTGGACGTGGGGCACCTTCTGGACCCACTACACCATCCGCTTCCACGTCAACGCGCTCGCGTACGGGCTGGCCGTCGCGGTCGTCTGGACGGTCGATGCACGGCAGCGGGCACAGGAACGGGAACGGAACGAGGCGGCGCTGCGGACCGAACTGGCGGAAGCCGAGTTGCGGGCGCTCAAGATGCAACTCCGCCCTCACTTCCTGTTCAACACGCTCCATGCCATCGGCGCGACCGTCCGTAAGGGCGAGACGGATCACGCCATCGGGATGCTCACGCGCCTGGGCGATTTGCTGCGGCTCGCGCTGGAGCACGATGGGTCGCAGGAAGTCCCGCTGCGGCAAGAACTGGATCTGCTCGAACGCTACCTCGACCTCGAGGCCATCCGCTTCGGCGACCGCCTGACCACCACCATCGAAGCGGACCCGGAGGCCCGCGCGGCTCTCGTCCCGAGTTGGATCGTGCAGCCGCTCGTCGAGAATGCGCTCAAGCACGCGATTGCCCCGGACCCTGGGCCGGGCCACATCGCCATTCGCGCCCGACGGGAGACAGACCGGTTGATCGTGGACGTGCAGGACAGCGGCCCCGGCCTCGGCCGGTCTATGTCGCGCGCGCCCTCGCATGGCGTCGGGCTCGCCAACACGCGCAGCCGCCTCGCCAAGCTCTACGGCGCCGCCGCCTCGCTCGATCTGCTCTCCGACGACGGCCTCTGCGCCCGCCTCACCCTCCCCTATCAACAAGCCTGAGCGCTATGCCGCCGCTCCGCATCCTCATCGCCGACGACGAGCCCCTCGCCCGCGAAACCATCCGCCTCTTGCTCGCCAAGGAGCCCGACGTTGACACCATCTGGGAAGCCGCGAACGGGGCCGAGGCCGTCGAGACCATCCGCTCGGATCAACCCGACCTCGTCTTTCTCGATGTACAGATGCCTGCGCTCGACGGCTTCGGCGTCATCGACACGATTGGGCCGGACCGGATGCCGGTGACCGTCTTCGTGACCGCCTACGACGCCTACGCGCTCCGCGCATTCGAAGACGGCGCCCTCGATTACCTCCTCAAACCCTACGACGACGCCCGCTTCGCGCAGGCCCTCGGCCGCGCACGGGCGCGCATCCGCGAACACCACCTGAGTGGCCGCAGCAGCGCCGTCATCGATCAGTTGCAGACGCTCTTGGATGGGCGCCCTGACGCTGGTAGTGCCAACAGCGCCGCGCAGGGCCGCCTGCTCATCCGCGACGGCAACCGCCTGACCGTGCTCCGCGCCGAGGAGGTTGAGTGGATCGAGGCGGCGGGCGACTACATGGTGCTGCACGTCGGGGCGAAGTCGCATCTGCTGCGCGAGACGATGAGCAACCTGGAGCAGCAGCTTGACCCCGCACGGTTCGTCCGCATCCACCGCTCCACGATGGTCAACCTTGACGCCGTGCGCGACCTCCGCGCCTACGACCACGGCGACTACCTCGTGCGCATGCGCGACGGGACGGAACTGCGCCTGAGCCGCCGCTTCTGGAAACGCGTCGAGGGTCGCTTCGGCGGCGTCCGCTAGGCGCCGCTCACCGCAGAGAGGCCGCCACTCATCGCAGCAGGCGCCCTCCGTGGCGGGCGCTCTTCCGGCTGGCTACTAAGTTGGAGCCTAACCAGCCTCCTCCTGCCATGCGCCCTGCCCTCCTGCTCGCTCTCCTGCTGCTCCCTCTCTATGCCCAGGCGCAGTCCGACGTCGATGGACACTGGGAAGGGGCCTTCATCCACGAAGGGGCGGCGCAGCGCACGGCGTTCGCGTTTACTACGCAGGGCGACACGCTAGCCGGGCGCTGGTGGATGCCCGAGTGGAACACGGCTGGCCTTCTTCGGGAGGTCCGCTTTCATGACGACACGTTACGCTTCACGCGCCCGCACGGCGAAGCCGCTCTCTGGCTCGACCGCACGACCGGGGAATTGATCGGCGTCTCCGTGGAGGAAGGAGAGCCGACCCTCGGCCTCCATCTGAAGCGCACGCTGCGTCCTGCTAGGCCGCCTGTCCGCGAAGAGAACGTCACCTTCTCGAACGGCCCAGTGACACTGGAGGGAACGCTGCTCCTCCCCGACCGCCCCGGTCCGCATCCCGCGTTTGTCACGCTCCACGGGCGCGGTCCCTCGGAGCGCGGCTGGCTCTACGATGTCGCCCTTAAGGCCGCCGAGCGCGGAGTGGCGGCGCTTATCTATGACAAGCGCGGCTCCGGCGCCTCCACCGGCGACCTCGACGCCGCGACCATGGCGGACCTCGCGAGCGACGCCTTCGAAGCGCTCGCCGTCCTCGC
The DNA here is from genome assembly GCA_013003465.1 of Rhodothermaceae bacterium. GTDB lineage: Bacteria > Bacteroidota > Rhodothermia > Rhodothermales > Rubricoccaceae > JABDIZ01. The sequence goes on along the minus strand of JABDIZ010000254.1, from coordinate 6,535 downwards.
CTCGCACCCGGCCATCGACACCGAACAGATCGGGCTGTACGGCTCGAGCGCGGGGGGCTGGCTCGCCTCCTACGTAGCCGCGCGCAGTCCACACCCCATCGCCTTCGTGGCGACGACGGTCGGCCCCGCCGAGAGCGTGTACGACCAGCAACTGCATGTGACCGAATACTGGATGCGATGGTCGGGGACGACCTTCACAGAGGAGGAGTACGCCGCCGCCGAGGCGCAGATGCGCCGGGTCATGGACCTCGCGTACACGGGCGAGGGCTTGGAGGCTATCCGGGAAGCGAACGAGACCATCCGGGATCTGCGCTGGGCCGAGTATGTCGTGCTGCCTGACAGCCTCGACGACCCTGAGGTAAGCTGGTACCGCCGCCACCGCTACGATCCGGCCGAGGACCTCCGCCGCCTCGCTGTTCCCGTCCTGGCCCTCTATGGCGGGCGCGACTTCATTGTCCCACCTGAGGAAAACGTGCCCAAGCTGCGCCGCTACCTCGCCGAGGCCGCCAACGACGACGTGACGATCCGCGTCTACCCCGAGGCCGACCATGGCATGTGGCTGGCGGGCCAGACGCGCACCATCAGCGATGGACCGGATCGCTACTACCAGTTCGGGCGCTATACCCCTTACGTGACAGACTTTATCGAGTGGCTGATCGACACGGTAGAGGTAGCCGAGTGAGCCCCTCGCCCCCGGCTGCCGCCGTTCATCGCAGGAGATCGCCGGTCGTCGTTTGCGTGAATCCCCCGGATCGGGTTCCACGGTAGGAGCACCACACCAGGCTGAACAGCCGCACGCGGCCTTCCGTTGCCTGCGCCTCTCCAACCAACCCATTCTAGCCATGTTTATGCGTTCCCTCCTCGCCGCCGCGCTCGTCCTCGGCCTCGCCCTTCCGGCTGCTGCGGCCGACAAGAACCCGACCCCCGCTCCCGCGAAGGCGGTAGTCCACAACGACATCGTGGACCTCGCCGTGGCGACTGAGAGCCTCTCCACGCTCGTCGCCGCCGTGCAGGCCGCCGGGCTCGTCGAGACGCTCAAGAGTGACGGCCCGTTCACGGTCTTCGCGCCCACCAACGAGGCCTTCGCGCGCCTCGGCCAGGACACTATCGAAAGCCTCCTGCGCCCCGAGAACCGCGACCAGCTCGTCGCCATCCTGACCTACCACGTGGTCGCCGGGGAGTTTGACTCCTTCGACCTGCAGGACGAGCGCGGCCTGACGACGGTCAACGGCCAGGACCTCTCGATTGGTGTGGGCGTGAACGACGCCCGCTTCGCCGCGACGGACATCCAGGCGTCCAACGGCATCGTCCACGTCATTGACCGGGTGCTGCTCCCCCGTGAGATGGAGCAGGCGTCGCAGCGCCAGAACCGCTCGCACCACTGAACGCGCTGAACCGTTCGGTAGGACGCCCCCGGCCGGGATCGCTGGCCGGGGGCGTGGTGTTTCAGGGATCCACGCTGCCTGCCCGACCGATGGACCAGCTCGAACACGCCTTCGCCTGCCCCTACTGCAATGCGCCCATCTCGATGCTCCTCGACCCGTCCGTGCCCGCCCAGACCTACGTAGAAGACTGCGAGGTGTGCTGCAACCCCATCGAGGTGACGTATGCCTTCGAGGAGGATGACCTCGTGGGTTTCGAGGTGCGCTCTATCGAACAGTGAACGCCTACCGGATGGCCGCTCCCCCGCGAAGCGCGGCGTGGCGGTGGAACGAGGCAAGATCGGCGACCGGACGAGGCAAGGCGGTCAGGCGTTTCGTCCGCGTGCAGCGGTGGGTTCTGCGGCGCTCAGCCTCCAAAGCGCGAGGCGTACCCGCTCCGGTCGAGGAAGGCTCCGAAGTCCTCGATGTTGAGGATCTCCTGGATCGCCTGCCGCTTGTCTTCGGCCCGGTCGTAGTACGCTCGCACGACCTGGTACCCCATCCAATACCCGAGGTCGGCGGGGCGGCCTGCCTCGCGGTCCCCGCCGTAGAGCCAGCCGGTGAAGTCGTCTCCGTTCATCCGCTCTCTGAACTCCGCCCAGAGCTCCGGCTCGCGCGGATTGGCCCACGCATGAACGTGGGCGTTGAGGTGGCGGCCAGAGATGATCTCCGCGATGACGTCGGCGGCCCCCTCGCGGATGGACTGCGAGAGCAACGTGCGGACGGAGTCCGGGTAGTGCTGCTGGTAGTGGACAAGCTCGTGGGCGACGACGTGGGGGATCTCCTCCACCGGCTTGAGAACGGCCCTGTGCCAGTCGCCCAACTCGTCCATCGGCGTCTCCGCAGTGCGCCCGTACATCTCAGCCCCGATGAGGAGCCGGTCCTCGGTGTAGGTCCCGCCGGAGTTCATGACGCCGATCTGGATGTAAGCGTCGGGGAAGACGGCAGCGTCGTAGAGCGAGTCAAGGGCGCGGTAGGTGGCTCGGATCTCGTCGCCGAAGGAGGCCGCCTGGAGCGTCGACTCCCGGATTGAGGCGTAGTACCTCGGGTGGGCGTTGATCTGGTCGACGAGGTCGTAAACGCTCCCCATCCGGTGCTCGATGAAGTCCCGGAGCCCGGGGCTCGCCGGGAGGTAATACCCTTCGAAGAACGCGCGGAGGCTGTCCTCCTCCGTCGCGTCCGGCCCGAGGCGGTCGTACGTCAGCCAGAACCGCTCGATGTCGCTCGTGATGACGCGGGCGGAGTCGGGGTGGTTGGTTTGGGCGCGGACTCCGGAGCAGGCCGCGACCAGCGCGAGGGCGAGGAGTGTACGCCGCATGGTTCGGTCTATCGGGTGAGCGTGGCTGGCGGGGGCATAGAACAGGGTGCCACTCCGCCGCGTGCTGCGGCGGAGTGGTCGGACGAGGCAAGATCAGCGAGAAAGGCCGGACGAGGCAAGACCGTAGGCGTTTCGTCGGCCTGCAGCGGAGGGTTCTACCGCGCGGGGGATAGCGACAACGCTCGTCCGTGCTTCTCCCGATGCAAGATCTCTTTCGTACACGACCACTCGGCCTCTGGATCGCAGGAAAGGGCGAGAAAGCTCGCCTCGTAGCTCGGCCTGAGCGAACCGATCGCACGATCAGGAAAGATGGCTTGGGGCGTCGTAACGGACCACGAGCGAAGGACATTGGCAGCCGTCAGACCTCCGATGTCGAGGGCATATGCCGCCTCGTCCCATGACCACAACCCGCCGGAATCGGCTCCAAGCGCAATGGATACACCTGATTCTGCAAGGTCTCGGAGCAGGTCGGCGTGGAACGCTCGGACGGAGTCCACAGTCGAGGTGTCCGGGCGATACGCTTCGGGGATATACCGGACCATGAACGGCCCCCGAGCGAGCGTCGGGGTGATGGGGATTCCCGCGGATGCCAGACGCGCGAGGTGGTCTTCGTCCATCACATATGCTCCCCCCTCCGCTTCGGCGGGGTCGCGGTCGTTGAGGGCATAGCCGGGCGCGTGAGCAAGCAAGTCCACGCCTGCGCTGAGCGCTACATCGAGATCGAAGGCGGTCTCGACGTGGGCCACGGCGCGCAGGCGAGCCGCATGGGCTCGGCGAACGATATCAGTGGCGATGGCAGGAGAAAGCCCTCGCGGTTGGTCTGGACGTCCGGCACTCCACTCGTCGCTGTGGTTGAGAAACACCTTCACCCAGTCGGTGCCGGAGGCGAGGACGCTCGGCCAGATGGCCTCCAGTTCGTCAGCAGTCGCCGCGAGGTAGTACGCATCGCCCTCTCGGACTCGGCTGGCGCGTATTTCGCTGCCACGTTCCCCGCTGACATCCCACGGTTGGAGCCCGAGCGCCCGCGCTTCATAGCTCGTAGCAGGATGAGCGCCCGGAGCGGTGATGCCCGCCACGGCATAGGCAACGTCTACCGTCACCGGGAGTCCGCGAACTGACTCCCGGTCGGAGACGGGGACGTGTGGATTCAGCACGTAAAACACGCCGCGCGCGACGAGGATGCTGTCCTGCGCTACTAGTCCATCGGGGCCATAGAGCGCGTGGAGGTGGGCGTCCCCGAAAGGGGGAACGACGTATGTCCCCCGGAGGTCAACCACGCGCGCAACCTGCGCCGGGCGGTCTGCTACAAACACACCGTGTTCGGCCCACGTTGTATCGCGCGCGACGAATCGGGCAAAAGCCTCGCCACCAGCATACCAGAGGCCGCCAACGTAAGCAGTCGGTAGGCACGGGCCTCAGGCTGCAAGGTCGGCTGAGCAACTGCGCACCGAGACAGGACCAGGCCTACGGTTAGAGAGAGGGCAAGCCAGCAGCGGTGCTCGATCACGGGCACGAGAGCCTATTGGTAGCGCGGTAGAACAGACGGCCGCGCCCCTGCGCAGGGTAAGCGGCGTGTGAACGAGACAAGATCAGCGATAGTGGTAGTACGAGGCAAGCGGCTTGCGCCCTGCGTCGGCGTGCAGCGGCGGGTTAGCCCGCCCGGCCGCCAAACGTGTACGAGAGCCGGGCAGCCCAGGACGGCTCCGCTGGGGGCTGCCCGCTGCTTGTCGGGACTACTCGGCGTCGGACGCGCTCGTGCGGTTCGCAGGCCTCCGGTGCACCAAGAGGGTCGTCGCGGCGAGCTTTCCGAGCGCGTCTGCGGCGTCCGGGCTCGCGCCCGTGATCAGCGTTCGGTCGAGGTGGCAGGTGTCGTCGGCCTTCGTGTTCACGATCTTGGCCCCCAGGCTCTCCAGCTTGGCGCCCAGTTGCCACGGCATGGGGCCGGGCAGGTACCCGATCATCGGCGCCTTTTTGTCCACCGCGTCGGGGAAGACTGCCATGTCGTAGCCTGCGTAGAGGAAGTCGTGTCCCCCAAGCGTGGTCGCGAGAAAAGACGCCGGCCCGTGGCAGAGGCTGATGGTGAACAGGCCATGCTCGTTGGCCCAGCGCAGCACGGTGCCGACGTTCGGGTCGTCGGGGATGCCTAGCATAGCACCGTGCCCGCCTGGGACGAACACCGCGGCGTACGAGTCTGCCTCGTCGTGGAGGCTATCGACCACGTCTGGAAGCGGCCTCGGGTTTTCGAAGCGGGATTTCAGGTCTTCGTAGAGGCCCATCACCGCAGCATCCTCGGCCGGCATCGCCCACATCTCGAAGACGACGGGCTTGCCACTGGGCGTAGTGATCTCGAACTCGAAGCCCGCGTTCCTCAGGTGCAGCATCGGCACCAGCGCTTCCACGGGATGATTCCCTGTCGAGAAGTCCCGTCCGTTCTTCATCGTCATGTTCTTCTGTTCGGTGAACACGACCAAGATCTTCGAGCGCTCGCCTTCGTAGGCGTCGTACGAGGCGGGCTCGTAGTCAGTGGCGTCTGACGTGGCGAGCTTCAGTGCGAGCTTGGATGGCCTGAAGGACCCGTCCGGCTCTTGCTGTGGAGCGATGCCGAGTAGGGACTTGAGCATGTCTTGCTTCTGCTACGGGGGTGGAGCGGCGATGGCGCGCCGAGTCAGTCGTTCGGACGCAGCAACGCCTCGCCGTTGCGACGCCCGCCCATGGAGCGGCTGACAGCCACGGCGACCTTGTCAATCTAACAGAGTGGCGCTTCAGTCGCCTGAAGCTGTGGGGCGGAACGCCTGATCACTTTGTCGGCTGGCGGCACAACGACTGGTCGCTCACTCGCGAAGAGCGAGATGGCAGCGGGACGTGATGAAGATGATGACGGGGTCGGTGCGAAGCGAGGCCGTGGCGCTCTGCGTCGGGCGAAGCGGCAGGGTCGACCTCGCGCGCCCGGGCGGCCCCTCGAGTGACGTGGAGGCCACCTGGGCTGGAGAGCCAGGAGCGGGGAGCGGGCCGGTACTCGGACACGACCCTTGAACAGATCGGCGTCGACACCGTACCAGCCACTGGAGCACGCCGGGATACAGCCAGAGGACCACGCCGATGACTCGTTTGAGCCCCTCCTTGCTCGCGTTGCTCATCGTCGCTCCCCTTGGGCTGACCGGCTGCTTCAGCGTGGTCCACGTCCGGATCCAGAACGTATCGCCGGTCGAATTCCATGCCGTCGAGTTGGGAGACACCCGGTATGGCGATGTCCCAGTCGGCACGACAACAGCCTACAAGCCGGTACGCCTGGTCCCGTTGCTGCGCTATGCCGACCTCAGGCTCACTGTAGACGGGCACCGCATTACCGGCACGACGCTTATGCACGGCCATAGTCGCTTCACACATCGCGTCAACATCGTCGACTTGGAGAAGGGGCACCTCGACATCGAGGTCATCCGTGAGCGCGACGACCGTGGTGGTCAGCGCTCCGACGGCTAGCCGACCTCCCCCTTCGGGAGCCCGAATAGCAGGTGGCCGCTCAACCGCTGAGGGCTGAGGGCACGATGACGGAACGAGGCGAAAGTAGCGCCGATACCTGTACGAGCCGAGGACGCTGGCGCCCTTCGTCGGCCTGAAGCGGCGGGTTACACCGCGCCCGGACTGTACCCTCAGCGGCCGTAATGCCGAGCGATCTCCTCGTCACTGAGTCGGAGGAAGCGTGCGGCGTTGTGGTAGAGGATGTCTCGCTTCTGGTCCTCGCTCAGGAACGGCGCTTCCTCGATCACCGCGATGGACCGGTCGATCGTCTCGGGCC
>JABDIZ010000247.1 GCA_013003465.1 Rhodothermaceae bacterium | reverse complement strand
CGGCTGGATCGCGGGCGAGCCGCTCGGCCTCCGCATGCAAATCGGCCATGACGGCCGTCGTGCGGGCCTGGAGCGTCTGCTGCGCGTCGGCGACCACCGCAGCCGCGCGCGTGTCTTTACCGGCCCGCACGCGCTCCACCTGCCAGGCTTCCACGCCCAGCGTCAGCGGCACGAGCAGCGCCAGCAGGGCGGCGACACCCAGGAATCGACGAGCAAGACGCGCGTTCACCACGGAACCGGAGGACAGAGCGACCTAAACTACACGCCCCCCCAGCGCAAACGGTTGCGCGGGTTGCTCAGCGATTGCCCGTCCGCTGCAACGAGGTGCGCTCGATGCGGATCGTGTCGAGCAACCACTCTTCTTCAGCCATCACGCGGAAGCCCAGATAGAGCGAGAAGGGGCCGCTGCTGTTGGCCGACCAGTACCGGCCCATAGCCGCCCGTCCGTCACCTGCCACCGAGCGTTCGGAGAGCGTCACGCGATCCGGTGGATAGCGCCGAAAGAAATCGCGGAGCACGAGCACGGCCTGGCCTCGGCTGTACTGCGCGCTCTGGTCCATGATGACGAGTTCGACCCGGCGCGCGGCGAGGTCGAGCAGGGCGCCGCTGTCCCCGGCTTCGAGCGCCTCGGTCGCCTGCGCGATCACCTCGTCGTTCTGCGCCTCCGGCGCCGCCGACCCTACCACAAGCAGCAGGCTACCGAGCGCGACGACCTCAGCAGCGCGAAGGCTCCGCCGATGCAGAGTGGTGGCAAATGACATAGGGGTCAGCAGGGCAAACAGGGAAGCGCAAGAACCGGATACCCGCGTCCGCGCAAAAAGTAGGCCTTTCCGTCCTAGGTGCGCAAGGACTGCGCTTAACCCGAGTTACCCTCCCGGGACCGCCTTGGATTGGCTACAGCACCGCAACCCAGATGGACAGCTTCCGCGAGCGGCTTCGTCGTCTCAGCGCAGCAGGACCACGGTCACGCCATCGCCGCCCTGGTTCCACGGTGCGGACTCGAAGCCGCCGATGTCGCCGCGCCCGGCGAGGTGCTCGCGGATGGCCTGACGGAGGGCGCCCGTCCCTTTTCCGTGCAGGATCTCGACGCTCGGCAGCCCCGACGCGACCGCCTCATCGACGAGGCGCATCGCTTCGCCGACCGCCTCGTCGGCGCGCTGCCCGCGCACGTCCACGCGGCTGCGAGCGCGCGTCACGGCCAGATCAGCGCCGTGGGAGGCGTCGGCCTTCGGCGCTCGCACTTCGACGCGCTGCGGCCGCGGGCCGCCCACTTTGGTGAGGCGGTCCAGCTTGGTGCGCGTGGTCATCTGGCCGAAAGCGACGACAGCATCCTTGGCCGTCAGTTCGATCACCTCGCCTGCTGTGGCTCCGTCATCGAGGCGCACCTGGTCGCCGAGTTGGATGGGGCCAGTCGGAGGAGCCTCCGACGACTTGGACGGCTGGGCCTGTTCGCGGCGGCGCACGCGCTGCTGCACGGTGCGCTGTCGCCGGGCGATGGCTTCCTTCGTGTCTTCGAGGTGTGCCCGCGCGGCCTTGGTGGCCTCGCGCTCGGCTTTGGCCTCCTTTATTTCGCGGATCGTGTTCTCGACGGCTGCATTGGCGTCCTGGACGATCTGTTCGGCCTGCGCCAAGGCCTCGGTACGAAGCTGGTCGCGTTCAGCGCGGAGGTTGCCCAAGCGCTGCTGGTAGTCAGCACGGATGCGCTCGGCTTCTTTCGCGCGCGCGTCGGCCTCCGCGAGGTGCTCCTCAGCAGCCTGCGTGCGCTGCTCGAAGTCGGCGATGAGGTCTTCGAGCGCGGTCTTGCCGCCGCCGACGAGCCGACGGGCTTCGCTCACCACCGCCTCGTCGAGCCCGACGCGCGCGGCGATCTCGAAGGCATACGACGAGCCCGGTACACCGGCCTGGAAGCGGTACGTCGGCGCGAGCGTGGCGCGGTCGAACTGCATCGAGCCGTTCTCGATGCCCTCGGTGGTGTGGGCGAAGGCCTTGAGCGTGCCGTGGTGTGTCGTGGCGATGGTCCGCACGCCGCGCGCGGTCAGGCGCCGCAGCACGGCCTCGGCGAGCGCGCCGCCTTCGGCCGGATCGGTGCCCGTGCCTGCCTCGTCAATGAGCACGAGCGTGCGGGCATCGGCCTCAGCCAGCATCTGGCGGATCGCGGCCAGGTGCGAGGTGAAGGTCGAGAGGTCTTCCTGGATAGACTGGCGGTCACCAAGGTCCACAATGAGCCGGGTGAAGAGCGGGAAGGTGGTGCCGGGCGCAGCAGGCACGGGCCATCCGCACTGCGCCATGAGGCACAGCACGCCCACCGCTTTCATCGCCACCGACTTGCCGCCCGCATTCGGTCCGGTGATGACCAGCGTGGTGAAGTCAGCACCGAGTTCGAGATCGAGCGGCACGACGGTGCGCGCCTCGACGGACTCCCCCTCAGCGCGGGCGTGCTCGACTTCGCGGTGGAAGTGCAGCGCGAGTACGGGATTGCGTGCACGGACCAGCCGGATCGCGCCGTCGTCGTTGAGGGCGGGCACGAGGGCATCGAGTTCGTTGCCGAGGCGGCCGATAGCAGCCAGAGCGTCGAGGTGCCCGAGGGCGTCGAGCCCGGCTTCGATCTCCGTCCGACGCTGACGCACCTCGCTCGTTACCGCACGCAGCAGTCGCTCGATCTCGCGGCGGCGCTCGGCTTCCAGCTCACGGATCTCGTTGTTGAGATCGAGGCTCGCGGCAGGCTCGATGTAGACCGTCTGGCCCGACGACGAGACGTCGTGCACGAAGCCCTGTACCTTGCGCTTGGCCTCGGCGCGGACCGGGATGACGGCCCGCCCACCTCGGATGGTTGGCTGCTCCTCGGTCGCGTAGCCCTCTGCGATGGCGGCGCGGAGCGCGCGCATCAACGTCTCGCGGAGACGCCCCTGCCGGTCAGCGAGTGTGCGCGTGGCGCGGAGGAGTTCGGGACTCGCATCGTCTTTGATGCGCCCCTGGTCATCCACCGTCCGGCCGATGCACTCTTCCACCGCCTGGAGCACGACGATCCGCTGCGCGACGCGCCAGAGCGCTGGGTACTTCGCCTGCCGCGCCTTGAGGTAGCCGTGGAGCGCGCGCAGTGTGGCGAGCACTTTGCCCACGGCCGCTAGGTCTTCGCCATCCGCGTAGCTCCCCTCGGGGCCGATGCGCTGGAGGAGCGGGCGCAGATCCTCGGCGCTGCTGAGCGGCAACGGGTCGTCGAAGCCAAGCACGGCCTGCATCTCGCCCGCGCGCTCCAGCCGGCCCGCCACCGTCGCTCGGTCGCTCGATGGCTCGATAGCTGCTAGTCGCTCCCGCCCGTAGACGGTCCGCGCGTGCCCGTTGAGGCGGGTGCGGAGCACATCAAGGCCCAGGCGGGCTTCGGCGTCGGCGGAGACGAGCAGGGACATGGCGGTTCAGGCAAACTGCTGCTGCAGCCCTTCGACGAGCACGCGGGCGCGCGCCGTCCACGAGTGCGGCTCTGCTACGGCGACGAGGGCCGCGCGGGTTTCCTCGGTGAGTCCGTCGGCCTGCACGGCACGCGCGCGGCCGAGCCAGCCAGCGGGCTCATCAGAGAGGAGGCAGAGCGGATGCACTTGGTCGATCTGCGCCTCCACCTTGGTCGTGGCGAGAAACGGGACGCCGTGCGCCAGCGACTCCAAAAGCTTCAGCTTCGCCCCCGTCGCGTAATTAAATGGCAGGATGGAAAACGTGGCCGAAGCGTAGAGATCGCGCAGCCGCTCATCCGAGACGTTGGCGTGGAGCGCCCAGCCATGCGTCTCGCACAGCTGCGTCACCGCCTCAGCCGGATTGCTCCCCACGATGTCCACCGCGAGTTGCGCACCGAGCCCTTCCTTCAGCGCAGGATAGAAGCGCTCGGCGAAGTGGTGCAGCGCATCCACGTTCATCGTCACGCCGAGCGAGCCGACGAAGACGAGCCGCACGACATCCTCCGGCGGCTGCGGCGGGGACGGCGCCTCCGGAATCTCGACGCCGACCCAGTTGAGAAAGAACCGATGCCCCGGCGCCAGCGGCTCATACCCCTGGTGGTCGGCTTCAGTGACGTGCAGCAGGAGTGCCTGGTCGGCATACGCCTGAACGAGCTGCACCGTGGCCTGCTCGGAAAGGCGCGCCGTGAGTTTGCTCAGCGGATTGCGCGTGGCCTCGCGTAGCGTGCGGTACCACTTGAAATCGTCGTTGTGCGTCTCGATGAGGTACACGCGGTCGGCGCGGCCCGATGGGTCCTGCTCTAGCAGCGGCGCGGTGTAGAGGTAGCTGAAGAGGACCGTGCCGTAGGCCGAGTCGGCGAGGTGCGCCTGCGCCTGCGCCACAAAGTCCGGCGTCAGAAACTTCTCGCGGAGGTAGTGGCTGCGCCGCAGGACGGTCCGTGCCGCGGCCTCGATCCTGCTCCGCTCCTCATTCGCGTAGCTACGTTCACTGACCACTGCACCCTCTGCATACCGCCGGATGGCCTCGCGCCCCACGAGGTCGACGTACGGCAGGAACTGGCTCATCGCCCTCCAGCGCCGATCGATGGCAAGGTTGGCACCCGTGCGCGTCGGCCACGCGAGATGCGGCGCCAGCACAAGACTGGGCGCCTCGGGATCGAAGCGAGGCTCGCTTCCGGCGCGGCTGGGGGGCGTCACGCTCATGAATGCTGGGAAACGGGACGTTCGTAGCCGAACTGGTCGGCGAGTTCGCCGCACCTCGCATCAATGACCGCGAGCATGTCGGCCGGAATCTGGGCGAAGTACTGCGTGTTGATGTCGGTCTTCAGCGGGTACCAGCGGTCGGGAAAGCGGCTGCCGAGCGGGATCTTGTGGTGCGGCTGCGGCAACATCTCGGGGTCGAAGTCCAGATCGAGAAACGCGCACAGGTCACGGATGGAGGCCTCGGGCGCAGCCAGCACGTCCTCGAAGCGGAGTGTCGTGAAGCGCGCGACCGTCTGCCCGTCCTCCAGCGCGCACCGCATCGCGTTAGACCAGTGTTGCGCGCACAGCTCGACGCGCTCGCGCAGATCCATGAACGCCGCGTACCGCGCCATGTCGATCGCCTTGCCCTGCGCTGCGCGGTAGCACCCTACGTACGGATTGCGCGTGACGAGCACGAAGGTCGGCTCGGTGTCCTCCAGTATGGCGTGGATCAGCCCGAGCTTGACGGTGTAGACCTGGCTTTTATCGAAGAAGCGGACATGGCGGCCCTTGCCGTGCCGGTGCATCGCCTCGCGGATGAGGAAGCGAAAGGTCGCGGCCTCGGCTGGGTCGTAGTCGGCGGCCGTTTTGCGATAGGCGGGCAGCAACTCGTCGGTGGCGTAAGACCAGCTGCGCGGCGCTGTCAGGCGGTCATGCTGGACCTCGACGTTGATAGGTAGGCGCGCCAGCTTGAGACTCTTCGGCAGGCGCAGCTCCATCACGCGCTGCATCTCGTCCGGCCCCGCCCAATGCCTGTGGTCACCGGAGATCGAGACGATGTCCGGGTGGCGGCGGATCATGCGACCGATGAGCGTCAGCCCGCCGCCCTGATCGCCGAGGAAGAAGATGGGGCGCCGGATTGTAGCGTCGTGGTAGTCGCGGACGAGGCGGCGCGGGTCGAGCAGCCAGTTGCTGCGCCGCCAGTGGTACCAGGCGGTGTTCGCCAGCGAATGAAGCGAGGACATACCAGGCAACCTACGACGCGCTACGATTCGCTCCTGACGGCATCAGTCGTCGACGCCGACCGTCGCGTGATCGCCGATGTTGAGCGTGCCGCCGAAGGCCTTGACCTGCGCGTGGTGGCCGACGAGCGACTCGTCGAGCGCCGAGGCCTCGACGGTCGCTTCGCCGAAGACGATGGTGTTCTGGACAACGGAGCCGGTCACCTGCGCGCCACCGTGAATGGCAGCGTACGGCCCGACGACCGAGTTCTTCACGACGGCCTCTGGCCCGATGAACACGGGTTCGATGACCGTGCAGTTCTCGACCGTGCCGTCCTTCTCAGCCGTGGCCTCTTTGTCGAGGATGACCTTGGAGGTCTCCTTAATGGCGGGAATCGTGCCGCAGTCAAGCCATTCCGAGACGGCCGCCGTCTTGAACGTCTGCCCCGCCTTGAGCATCCGGTCGAGCGCGTCGGTGAGTTGGTATTCCTCCCCTACGCCGGTCACGTTGTGATCGATGAGGTAGTCGATCTCGCGGCGCAGCGAAGCGCCGTCGCGGATGTAGTAGATGCCGATGATGGCCTCGTTCGAGATCGGCTCGGACGGCTTCTCGACGAAGTCGGTGATGCGCTCACCGTCCTTGACCACGACGCCGAAGCGCCGCGGGTCGTCGACGTGCTTGACCCAGATGACGGCGTCAGCATCGAGGTCGGGCACAGCGTCCATGTAAAAGAGCGTGTCGGCGAAGACAACGACGCACTCTCCGTCGAGGTGATCGCCCGCCTGGACCACGGCGTGGGCGGTACCGAGCGCGGGACTCTGCACGGCGAAGTGGGCCGTGATACCAAACTGAGCACTGATAGCGGTGAGTTGGTCGCGCACCTCCTGACCGAAATCGGGACCGAGAATGAAGACGGCCTCATCCAGTGCGCGTGGCAGGACCTCGGCAAACGTCTCTACAATGCGCTCTACCATCGTGCGTCCCGCGACGGGGAGCAGCGGCTTGGGGGTGACGTGCGTATGCGGGCGAAGGCGCGTACCGCGCCCGGCCATCGGGACGATCAGCTTCATGAGGCAGAGAGGTGAAAACGGTCAGCAGACGCTCGGAGGATACGCACGCCGGGCGGCTTGAGGCGCTAGCACACAGGAGCTTCACTGAGGGCTGACACGCATCTCGCAGCCCATTCCTACAGCGTTACCTCTCCTGCTCCAGCGACGGCTTTCCCCACGCCGTATCCTGTTCCAGGTGCCTACGGTCGCTGTCCAGCTTCCAGGGCATTCCTCAGCATAAAATCAGCCAGGTTGGGCGTTTTATCAGCGCTGGAACGGAACTTGACTTTGTCCTTGTCCCGTTCAACGGACGCGTCGGCCCTCTGCTGCGCCTCCCTCTTCTCGTCATCCACCGCACCCCCTTTGCCATGAATACCTATCGCTTCCGCTTGGCCGTCGTCCCCCTGGCCTTCCTTCTCCTCGTCAGCCTTGGTCAGACAGGCTGCCAGAACATGAGCAACACCGCGCGCGGTGCCGGGATCGGCGCCGGTGCCGGTGCCGTCGTCGGCGGCGTGATTGGCCGCGCGACGGGTTCCACGGCGAAGGGCGCCATCATCGGTGCTGCCGTCGGTGGTACTGCCGGAGCCATCATCGGACGCCAGATGGACCAGCAGGCCGAAGAGCTCGATGAAGAGCTCGAAAATGCCACCGTCGAACGCGTGTCCGACCCCGAAACGGGCGCCGAAGGCATCGCCATCACGTTCGACAACGCGATCCTGTTCGACCTCAACAGCTCTACGCTGAAGTCGCAGGCCCGCGCGGACCTCGCGGACCTGGCCTCCAGCCTGCGCAACTATCCCGGCCACGACGCCGTGATCGTCGGGCATGCTTCGGCAGACGGCCCGGAGGACTACAACCAGAGCCTCTCGGAGCGCCGCGCGTCGGCCGTGTCGAGCTACCTCCAGTCGCTCGGCATCGACGGCTACCGCCTCCGCACCGTCGGCATGGGCGAGAGCGATCCAGTCGCGTCGAACGACACCGAGTACGGTCGCCAGCAGAACCGGCGCGTCGAGATCGCGATCTACGCGAGCGAGGCGTACCAGCAGGAGATGCAGAACGAGTACGGCGGCTAATGCCCCGGGTGCTTCACCCCTGCGTGACACACCCGATCGGCGCACGCCGATATCTTTCCGGCTCCCGGCCTTTCGCAGGCCGGGAGCTTTTTTTGACCCGTCTTCTCTTCCCTATGCAGACCACCAACCATCAGGACACACCCTTTGAGGCCGGTAAGAAGATGACGCCGCGTGAGATGGCGGAGTGGAACATGGCCCGCATGAAGGACACGTGGCGCGTGTTTCGCATCATGTCCGAGTTCGTGGAGGGCTTCGAGCGCCTCGCGCAGTGTGGCCCCAGCGTCTCCGTCTTCGGCTCCGCTCGCACGCAGCCCGGAACGCCCTACTATGACATGGGCGTCACGGTCGGGCGGAAACTGGTCGAGCATGGGTTCGCGGTGATCACGGGCGGCGGGCCCGGCATCATGGAAGCGGCCAACAAGGGCGCCCAGGATGCCGGTGGCGCCTCCGTGGGCCTCAACATCACGCTGCCACATGAGCAGTCGGCCAATCCCTACGTAGACCCCGACAAGCTGCTCAACTTCGACTTCTTCTTTGCGCGCAAGACGATGTTCGTCAAGTACGCACAGGGCTTCATCGTGCTGCCCGGCGGCTTCGGGACAATGGACGAACTGTTCGAGTCGCTCACGCTCATCCAGACGCATAAGACGACGCGCTTCCCCGTGATTCTGATGGGCCGCACCTTCTGGTCCCCGCTCGTGGAGTGGCTGAAGCAAACCATGCTCGTCGAAGGCAACATCTCCGATCCCGACCTCGATCTGTTCCACCTCACGGATGACCCCAACGAGGCCATCGCCATCATCGAGGACTTCTGCAAAGAGGTGGGGGTGGCCCCGAATTTCTGACCTCTGGATCCTGGTGGCCTCTCCGTATTTTAAGCGGCTAACCCACCGTACGCCGCCGTCTACGCGGCTACACAGGAAGCAGGCCTAGCGTCCGCTCACGTGGCGATTTTACGCCCGGCATAGTCTATGCAATCCTGTTGGGCGATTCCCCCGGACGTTCTGCTGGCGGCGCCACACCCGTCCCCACCACAACTTTTTCACAAACCGACGACTCAGGAGGCCATGCACCGCATTCCCCGCTTCGCCCCCCTACTCACCCTGCTCGCCCTCGTTCTGGCCCTTGCGCCCGCGCGCGCCCAGGACACGCCGGCTGTGCCCGACACGATTGTGATTCGTACACCGGAGAATGATGCGCGGCGCCTTTTCAACGAAGGCAACGAGCTGCTCCGGACCGAGGACTTCGAAGGCGCCCTCGCCAAGTTCGAGGGCGGCCTCGAACTCGACCCCACCAGCACCCGCAACGCGTACGGCCGCGCCCTCGCCCTCGTACAGCTCGACCGTGAGGAGGAGGCCACGGCTGCCTTCGCGCAAGCCATTGAACTCGCGGACGCCGCGGAGGACGCCGAGACCGGCACGGCGGCACGGCGTGCCCTCGGGACGATTGCTTTCCGCAACGCCACCGCTATGCTGCAAGCGAATCCGCTCCCCGCTGAAACCGCCGAATCGGCGCTGCCGTTGCTGGAGCAGGCGGAAGCGGGCGGCGTGGACAGCGGCCAGCTTCCGTACCAGTTCGCCCGCGTCTATAACGCGCTCGATCAGCACGAAGATGCGGCCCGCTATGCCGAGCAGGCGGTCGGTGCCAACGAGGGCGGCGACCTCTCGCCCTACTACATCGAACTCGGCCTCGCCCGTAAGGAGACGGGCGACATCGCGGGTGCGCGGACCGCCTTCGAGGAAGCCAAGAGTGGCTCCTGGGGAAGCTGGGCCGAGCACTACCTCCGCGAGCTCGACACGATGGAAGCGTCGGAAGGCGGCTGAGCCCCTCCCCTTCCTTCCCCTGTCGCCGCCGCGCCGATTGAATTCGGTGCGGCGGTTTGCGTTTCGGGACGCTGGATCAGACCGTGTTACGGCTACCCAGCCAGATGATGGCGATGAGGGCAACGATGCCGAGCACCACGCTGGCGACGGGCATCCATTCCACGCCCGTGCCGTGCGCGTGCTCGGGGCCGAGGAGAAGGAGGAGAGACAACATGCGAGGGGGCGGTGGGTTAGGGTACCTTTCATTCCGTACGCCGCTCCGCCCGCTCCGATCCCGCATGCCCGCCTCCACGGCCTCCACCGCACAGATTCACCCGTCGGTTCAACTCGGCGAGGGCGTCACGGTGGGACACTTCTGCGTCATCGGGGCCGATGTGGTGGTGGGCGAGCACACAATCCTCGGGCATCACGTCGTGCTTCATGCCGGCACGCAGCTTGGAGCGAACGTTCGGGTGGACGACCATGCGGTGATCGGCAAGCAACCGATGCGAGCGACGCGTAGCGCCACCACGAGCGGGGAAGCGCCGCCTCCGGCTGAGGTCGGCGAGAACGCGCTGATTGGAACGGGTGTGGTGCTCTATGCCGGATGCGGCGTTGGGCCGCGTGTGCTTGTGGCCGACTACGCGACGATCCGCGAGCGCGTGACGGTCGGCGCGGAGACCATCGTAGGGCGCGGCGTGGCGATTGAGAACGACTGCACGGTAGGCGCGCGCTGCAAGCTGGAGACGAACGCCTACCTCTGTGCCTACACCACGATGGAAGACGATGTGTTCGTCGCACCGGGCGTGCTGACGAGCAACGACAACTTCATGGGCCGCACCGAAGAGCGCAAGCAACACTTTGGCGGCCCCGTTGTGCGACGCGGCGCGCGGCTGGGCGTCGGGGCCGTGCTCCTACCCGGCAAGGAGGTCCCCAAAGAAGCCGTCGTCGCGGCCGGGGCCGTACTCACACGCAACGCTACCGCGGGCCAGGTCCACCTCGGCCTGCCCGCCCGCCCCATCCGGCCTGTCCCTCCAGATCAGTTGCTCGCGCCCGACGACGACCCGCACCCCGCTCCATGATTCTTCGCCTCGCCACCCGAGCCGACGCGCCCGGCATGCTCGCTATCTACGGCCCCGTCGTTCAGGCATCCTACGCCTCCTTCGCCGTCGAGCCTCCGACGGTAGAGGAAATAGAAGGGCAGATCGAGCAGACGCTCGCCCACTTCCCCTGGCTCGTCTGCACCGAGGGCGACCAGATCCTCGGGTACGCCTACGCCGGGCCGCACCGCAGCCGCGCAGGCTACCGGTGGGCCACTGAAGTCTCGGTCTACGTGCATCCCGAGGCGCATCGGCAGGGCATCGCGCGGGCGCTGTACACGGCACTGTTCGCGCTGCTGGCCGCGCAGGGCTTCGTGAACGTCTATGCAGGCATTGCCCTGCCCAACGAGGCGAGCGTCGCGCTGCACGAAGCGCTAGGCTTCCAGCAGACTGCTCACTACCGCCAGATTGGCTTCAAGACTCACGCCTGGCGCGACACAGGCTGGTGGCACCGCCGCATCAATCCGCTCGACCCGGACCCTGCGCCTCCGACCTCCCTCACGAAGCTAGACGCGGCGGAAATGGAGACGGCACTGGCCGAGGGCACGGCGCTGCTGCGCACGTGAAGCCCCTGTGGGGATCCCTCGAGCAGCGTGGAACCGCCGTACCTTCGGCCCGAATCGACTTTTCCTGGGATCATGAACATTCAGATGGTGGATCTGCGCGCGCAGGTCGCTGCCCTCCGTGACGACCTCGATGCGGCCATCGCGGAAGTGCTTAGCTCGGGCGCTTTCGTACGCGGTCCCTTTGTCCAGCGCTTCGAGGAACAGTTGGGGGCCTACTACGGGGGCGCGCACGTGCTCGGCGTGGGCAACGGCACGGATGCGCTGCAGCTGGCCTACATGGCCGCAGGCATCGGGCCAGGCGATGATGTCATCATGCCCGCCTTCACCTTCTTCGCCACGGCCGAGGCCGCGGCGTTGCTCGGCGCAACGCCCGTGTTCGTGGACATCGACCCGCGCACCTTCAATCTCGACCCCACGCTGATTGAAGCGGCGATTACGCCACGAACCAGAGCCATCGTGCCGGTCCACCTCTTCGGACAATCCGCCGACATGGACCTGATTCTGGAAATTGCCGAGCGGCACGACCTCGCCGTGATCGAGGACGCGGCCCAGGCTGTCGGGGCGCGCTACAAGGGTCGGCGTGTCGGGCTAATGGGCGACGCGGGCTGCCTCTCGTTCTACCCTTCAAAAAACCTCGGGGCCTACGGCGATGGCGGCGCCTGCCTCAGCACCAATCTGGCGATGGATGGCACGCTCCGCCGCCTCGCCAACCACGGCTCGGAGCGCAAGTACCACAACACCCACATCGGCATCAACAGCCGCCTGGATGCGCTCCAGGCGGCCATCCTCTCGGTCAAGCTTCCGCACCTCGACGCCTGGACCGCGGCGCGGCAAGACACTGCGGATCGCTACGATGCCCACTTCGCCGACCTCGACTGGGTCACCCAGCCGTACCGCGCGCCGTATGCGGACCACGTCTTCCACCAGTACACCCTCCGCGTCCCTGCCGATGCCCGCGACGCGCTCGCGGCGCACCTCAGGGCGCAGGGCATCCCGACGATGGTCTACTACCCCGTCCCGCTCCACCGGCTGCCCGTCTTCGAGCCCCTGAACATGGCCGAGGGGAGCCTACCTGAAACCGAGCGTGCGGCACGCGAAGTCCTCTCGCTACCGATGCATCCCGAGTTAACAGCGGATCAAATCGGCTTCATCGCTGAGACTATCGCCGTCTTCGCCGAAACGTACACGCCCGTCGCCGCGTAGGGCGGCTGCTCTCACCCACCCCCTGCGCTGTGTCCTCCTTCGTCTATACCGAGCCCATTCGTCTCGCTCAGATCGGCGTCGGATACTGGGGACGCAACCTGCTCCGCAATTTCGCCACGCTCCCCGGCGCGGAACTCATCTGGGCCTGCGACACGCGCGAGTCGGCTCGCAACGAGGCCGCCCAGAACCATTCGGGTACTCCGACGACGGGGCGCGTCGAGGACGTACTCGATGACGACACCGTCGAAGCCGTCGTCATCGCGACCGAGACGCCGCAGCACTTCCCGCTGGCCGAGGCGGCCTTGCGCGCAGGCAAGCACGTCTTCGTCGAGAAGCCGCTGACGCAGACAGCGGATCAGGCGGAGCGCCTCGTCGCCCTCGCCGCCGAAGCCGACCGGCGCCTCATGGTGGGGCACCTGCTGCGCTACCATCCGGCCTACCGCCACATCGAACGCCTCATCCACGAAGGCGACCTCGGCGAAATCCGCTACCTCTACAGCGTCCGCGTCAACCTCGGCATCGTGCGTCAACGTGAGAATGCCTTCGAGAGCCTCGCGCCGCATGACCTCGCCGCGGCCCTCGCCATGATTGACTCGCCTCCTGTAGGCGTGGCGGCGCAGGGCCACGCGTACCTCCAATCGGGCATCGAGGATGTCGTGTTTGCGACCGTCTTCTTCGAGAACGGCGCGCTGGCGCACCTCCATACCTCCTGGCTCGACCCGCACAAAGTGCGCAAAACGACCGTGGTGGGGAGCCGCCGCATGGCCGTCGTGGACGATATGGCACCCGCCGAGCAGGTGCGTCTCTACGACAAAGGGGCCGAGGTGACCAGCGAGGAGGGCTACACCGGCTATGCTGGAGCCGTCAGCGTACGCTCGGGCAACATCGTCATTCCGAAGCTGGAGGCGGCAGAGCCGCTCCGCCTGGAGTGCGAGGAGTTCCTCGCGAGCATCCGCGAAGGCCGTACCCCTCGCACCGATGGACGCAGGGGGCTAGCCGTCGTCCGGCTGCTCGAAGCGGCGCGGCGCTCCCTCGATGCCGGAGGCTCCCGCGTACGACTCTGAGAGAGGCCGTCGCTTACGAGACCGGAGACCAGGACTCTTCCGCAGCCGATGGGGCTGCTTCCTCTCGTGACGACACGGGGGGCAAGGCCTCGGAGGCTCCATCGCCGCTGGGCAGACGGGCGCGTGCGGCGCTGTGCGGACGAACCTCGGCAGGGCGACGTGCCTCGGCGCCGGGCAAGGAGCCCAGCTGGTACAGAAATATCACGACGAGGGCCGTGCCCACCCCAAACAGCGCGAGGGCTGCCGGGGCCCGCAATGCCGCCATCCCGATGGCCCCAACTGCGAAGAACGCGCTCAGCGCATAGAGCAGCAGGACGGCACCTCGATGCGTTGTCAGTGCCGCCACGCGATGGTGCAGGTGCTCCCGATCGGCATGAAACGGCGACTGCCCACGCCAGAGCCGCCGCATGATGGAGAGCCCCGTATCCAGAATGGGCAAGCCCATCGCCACGACGGGGATAGCGAACTGGAGTACCGGATGGTCGTGCGCCGAGCCGCGCAGTGCATACGCCGCGAGGAGGAAGCCGATGAAGAGGCTTCCGCTATCGCCCATGAAGACGGAGGCCGGATGGAAGTTGTAGCGCAGGAAACCCAGCAGCGCCCCCATCACCGCGACAAACAAAATCATGCCCTCCACGTGGCCCCCAACCAGAAAGACCCCAGCCAGTCCGGCGAGCGCAATGGCGACAGAACCCGCTGCTAGGCCATCCATTCCATCAATGAAGTTGACCGCATTCATGGTCCCGACCATCCACACGATCGTCAGGAACACAGAAACCGCTAGATCCAAGGTCCCATCGCCGAGCACGCGGCCGAAGAGATCAATGCGGTACCCACTCAGGATAACGAGCGACGCAACACCGATTTGCGCGACGAGCTTGATGCGGAAGTGCAAATCACGGAGATCATCCCAGAAACCGACGAGAGCAATGATGACCGCCCCGAGCACGATCAGCGGAGGCGGAGCCAGCACGGCAAAGCTTTCGGGGAGCCACGGACGTACCAGGACGAAGCCTGCCAACCCGACGAGCGTTCCGGCCGCAATGGCCAGCCCGCCCACATTCGGGATGGGCGTGGTGTGGATCTTACGCTGTCCATCGGGCGCATCCATCCACCCCCGGCGAATGGCCAGGTCCCGCAGCCTCGGTGTGAGTCGGATCGCAGTTTCGAGGCTGAGGACGAAACCGCCGAATAAGACGAGGGCGAGCATAGGACGGGAGGGGGACAGCCCGATCCGTCGAGAAGAGGCCCAGAAGCCGCTTCAACGAAAAAGGCAGAGGGAGACGAGCCAGGCCTCTGTGGGGCTCCTGCGCGAAGGAGACCCGAGACGGCTCATCGCTAAAATACAACAGAGCCGCCTGTCCAAATGAACATAGGCTTTAATTCTGCCGAGGCTTCGTAAGCCCACCATTAGAATTCCTTTGGGCGCAGGGCTTATCCCTCCACGACTATGCGGCGCAGTTCCTCTCGCCAGTCGGGCATTGTGAGACCGAAGGCCTCGCTGATTCGCGTCGTATCGAGCAGCGTGCTGAGCGGGCGGAGAGCGGGCGTTGGATAGGCCGTCGTATCGATGGGCTCCAGGGTCTGCACAGCTAGCGGCTCATGCGCTCGGGCCTCGGCCACAATTGCTTTGGCAAAACCGTGCCATGTCGTTGGCGGCTGCCCGGCGAAGTGATAGGTCCCCCACTGGCCTTGTTGGGCACACACGCCCCTCGCAATGTGCAGCAGCGCCTCGGCAATGGCCGCAGCGGGCGTCGGATGGCCGTGTTGGTCGGCTACAATGCGGAGCGCCTCGCGCTCGCGGGCCAGCCGCAGGATCGTCTGGACGAAGTTGGTGCCATGCGCACCAAAGACCCAGGCCGTCCGCAGAATGATGTGCTGATCGAACCGGTCGCGAATGGCCTCTTCACCCTCCCATTTGCTCTGCCCGTACACCCCGAGCGGATTCGGCGCGTCGTCCTCGGTATACGGCGCCGCCTTCGTCCCGTCGAAGACGTAATCGGTCGAGATGTGTAGTAGCGGAATTCCGACGGCGGCGCAAGCATCGGCGAGGTTGGCTGCCCCGTCGCGGTTGACGGCGAAGGCGATCTCCGGCTCGGCTTCCGCCCGATCCACGGCGGTGTACGCCGCCGCATTGATGACCGCGTCCGGTGCGCGAGCCGCGATAGCCCGTCGAACTGCCTCGGCGTCGGTGATGTCCAGGGCAGCGCGGTCCAGCCCAATGACTTCACTCGGAGCCGCCTGCACGAGGGCATGGCCCACCTGCCCATTCGCCCCGGTCACGAGCCACGTCACGACACGGCGGCTTCAGTGTGCGGCAGTTCGGCTGGACTCAACTCGCTCAGACGCGGCAAGGCTCGGTCCTTCTCGGACAGGATCGGATCGGCCAGCGGCCAGGTAATCCCGAGCGCGGGGTCATCCCACGTAATCCCACCCTCGTCCTCCGGGTGGTAGCCCTCCGTACACTTGTAGAGGAAGTCGGCTTCGTCAGAGAGCACGCAAAAACCGTGGGCAAAGCCCGGCGGAATCCAGAGTTGGCGGTGGTTCATGTCCGAGAGTTCGACGCCGTGCCACTGCCCGAACGTCGGCGAATCGGGACGCACGTCCACGACCACATCGTAGACAGCCCCGCGTGCGCATTCGACGAGCTTCCCCTGCGGGTGGTGGACCTGGAAGTGCAAGCCCCGCAGCGTGCCGCGTTTCGAGCGCGAGTGGTTGTCCTGCACGAACACCGCCTCGATGCCCAGCGCCTCCGGGTAGCGCTCGGCGTGGAAACGCTCCAGAAAGAACCCACGCGCATCCCCATAGACCGTCGGTTCGATAAGCAGGAGGCCGGGCAAGCGGGTTTCGTGGATGGTCATGCAGGCGGAGCGGTAGAAAACGACGGAGCAGAAACTACGATGGGCGAGGACCCTGCGGCCCCCGCCCATCGTGGTGTTCAGCGTTGAGGCGACTTAGCCCTCGGCTGGGAGGTAGCCCTCCTGCTGGAGGTAGTCCATCACCTTGTCCACGCTCTCGGCAACGCTCAGGTCCTGCGACGGGAGCAGGATCTCGGCATCGGTCGGCTCCTCGTAGGGATCCGAGATGCCGGTGAACTCCTTGATCTTGCCTGCGCGGGCCATCGCGTAGAGGCCCTTCACGTCGCGCGCTTCGCAGACTTCGAGGGGCGTGTTGACGAACGCCTCGATGTAGCCACCACCGGCCTCGATGGCCGCGCGGTTGGCCTTGCGGTCGGCCTCGTAGGGCGCGATCGGCGCACAGACGGCGATGCCGCCGTGCTTGGTGATCTCGGAGGCCACGTAGCCGATGCGCTGCACGTTGGTCGAGCGGTCCTCACGCGAAAAACCGAGGCCCTTCGAGAGGTGCGTGCGGACGACATCGCCGTCGAGCAGCGTCACGTTGCGGCCCGACTCCATGAGGCGGTCGATCAGCGCGTTGGCGATGGTGCTCTTGCCCGAGCCGGAGAGGCCGGTGAAGAAGACCGTGAAGCCCTGCTGGCTCTTCGGCGGGTGGCTCGTCTTGAGCTCCTTGACCACGTCGGGGTAGGTGAACCACGACGGGATCTCCTCGCCGTTGGCGAGCATCTCGCGCTGCTGCGTGCCCGAGATGTTCTCGAACTTCTTGCCCTGCGCGTTGGCCTCGTCGATGGGCATGTAGGCATCGTCCTCAGGGACGTAGACCATCAGCTGGAAGGGCACCATCTTGACGCCCATCTCCTCTTCGTGCTGCTGGAAGAGCTCCTGCGCATCGTAGGGGCCGTAGAAGGGCTCGCCGTTGGCGTCGTTGCCCGGACCAGCGTGGTCGCGGCCGACGACGAGGTGTGTGCACCCGTGGTTCTTGCGGATGAGCGCGTGCCAGATGGCCTCGCGCGGGCCGCCCATGCGCATGGCGAGGGGCAGCAGGCTCAGCATGGCCTCGCCCTCGGGGTACTGCTTCAGGATGGCCTGGTAGCAGCGGACGCGCGTGTAGTGGTCCACATCGCCCGGCTTGGTCATGCCCACGACCGGGTGGATGAGCAGCATGCCGCCGATCTCCTCGGCCGCGCGGTGGGTCAGTTCGTAGTGCGCGCGGTGCATCGGGTTGCGCGTCTGGAAGGCCACGATGTGGTCGCGTCCCATCGCCTCGAACTTCGCGCGAAGCTCGGCCGGGGTGTGGCGCAGTTCCGTGTAGTCGTAGTGGATGGGCAACTGCACGCCTTCGAGGGCGCCGCCGAGGTAGACGTCGCCCGCCGCGTTAAAGAGGTAGTTGACGGCCGGGTGCTTCGTGTCGGTCGTGCCGAAGACTTCCTTCGCCTCGTGCTCCTTGCTGGGCGTCCACTTGCTCTCGATCGTCATCACGGCGATGAGCAGGCCCGTCTTGTCGCGGAGGGCGACGCGGTCGCCGAGGCTGAGGCCAGCGGCCGTCTCCTCGTCCGTGTCGAACGTGATGGGCATCGGCCAGAGCGTCCCGTCGGCGAGGCGCATGTCAGCGACGACGCTGTCGTAGTCTTCCTGCGTGAGGAAACCGGTGAGCGGCGAGAAGCCGCCGTTGAGGATCAGCTCGATGTCGCAGATCTGGCGGTCGGAGAGCGTCAGCGACGTCAGGTCCTGAGCCTCCTCCCGGAGCGCGTCGGCGGCGGCGCCCGTGCGGACGAGGTCGCAGAGTTCGCCGCCGTGGGGGGCAATGAGGGTGGTCTCGGTCATGAGATCAGGGATAAGGGTTCGTGGTCGAAGAAAGAGTGCCGGGAGGCGGTGGAATCCAGCGATGAAGCGATGCTAGGCTCGGATTCGGCGGGATGCAACCGCAAACCCGGTTGTGAATGGGTTATCACGCCGTTTCCACAGGGTATTGACACATGGAGCGTTACGGCATGAGAAGGAGCTAGAGCCAGACCAGTGCGCAGACGGTCACGGTGACGGCCATCACGAGCAGGCTGACGGGGGCGCCCGCCTTGGCGTAGTCGGTGTAGCGGTATCCCCCGACGCCCATCACCATCAGGTTGGTCTGGTACCCGATGGGCGTGAGGAAGCTGGCCGCCGAGCCGATGGTGACGACGACGGCAAAGGCCTTCCAACTCGCCCCCAGATCGGCCGCGACGGCGAGCGCCACGGGCAGCATCAGCACGGCCGACGCCTTGTTGGTGATCAGTTCGGCGAGGATGTTGGCGGCGATGTACACGAGCACCAGCATGGCAATGGGTCCCAGGGCGCCCGAGGCCATCAGGAGGCCTTCGGCCGCCACGGAGGCAAGCCCGGTCGTCTCGACCGCACTGCCGATGCCCAGCGCCGCGGCGATGACTAAAATCACGGGCACGTCCACCGCGCCACGCAGCGCCGAGCCACGCAAACAGCCCGTCACGATCATGCCAAGCGCCGCCGCGAACGTCGCTGTGGCGAGCGGCAACACGTTGGTTGCGACGAGCCCGACCATGCCTACGAGGATGGCGAGGGCGACGGGTGCGCGTGAACTGACCGTTCCGACGTAGCCGAGCGGGGCCACGAGCGCGAAGTCGTCGGAGCGCGCCGCGAGCCGACCCGCCAGTGCAGGGCGGCCCTCGATGAGGAGCAGGTCGCCCGCACGGAGCGGAACGCGGCCGAGACCGCCTTCGATAGGCTCGTCGCGCCGCTGGATGGCGAGGACGACCCCGCCGTAGCGTTCGCGGAAGCCGACGTCCTGGAGCGTATGCCCTACGAGCCGCGAGCCAGGAGCCACGACGACCTCGAAGAGCGGCAGATCGGGGTTGCGCGCGTCGTTCACCATCGGCGCCGCCCGCTCCAGCCCGCGGCGCCGGAGCACCGCATCGTGCGTCCCGACATCGCCGACGAATGTGAGGACATCCTCGGGAAAGAGCGTCGTCTCGGGCTGCACCTCCTTGACGAGGTCGCCGCGCCGCACGTGCGCCAGATAGACATCCCCGAGCGTACGAAGGCCTGCCGCCTCGACGGTCTGCCCGATCAGCGGCGAGCCCGGGGCGACGCGCGCCTCGAACTGATAGGCCCGCGCCTGCGTGCCGAGCGCGGCACCGTCATGGCTAGGCAGCAGTCGGTGCCCCCCAAGCGCGTAGTAGAGGCTCACTACAAGCGCGGCCGGAATCCCCACCCACGTCAGTTCGAAAAAGGAGAACCCGGGCAGGCCTTCCGCAAGCAGCAGGCCGTGAACAATCACATTGGTGCTCGTCCCGATCAGCGTCAGCCACCCGCCGACGATAGCGGCTGTCGAGAGCGGCATGAGCAACTTCGAGGCGTCGATGCCGCTGCTGCGGCCCCAGGCCTGCACGCGCGGAATGAGCATCGCCACGATGGGCGTGTTGTTGAGTACGCCCGAGAGGAACGACGTCGGCAGCATCAGCCGCAACAGCGACCGACCGATCCGACCGGATCGCGGACGCAGCAGCCCATCGAGGAAGCCGAGGGCGCCGGTCCGCTCCACGCCCGCCGCCACGATGAACAGCGTCGCGATGGCGATGACCGCCGGGTTGGCGAACCCGGCGAAGGCGGCCTCCGGCGTCACGATGCCTGCCAGGAGCAGCAGCCCGAGCGTGCCCATCAGCACCAGATCGGTGCGGGCCACGCTCCGCACGAGCGCCACGACCATCAGGACGAGCGCGCCGAGCGTGACGTAGGCTTGCCAGCCGAGATCCATGCGCAGAGCTTCGGGTCAGCAGAAAGAAGAAAGCGCTACGCCGGATCGATCCACCGCCGCCAGTCGAGCGAGGCGTCGCCGACGGCGAAGACGGACGGGTTGCGGAGATCTTCCTTGTTGTAGGCGAGGCGGTTGCCGTCGCGCGTCATGACGCCCGCGCCCCCGGCGGCCTCCACGATGCACTGCGCCGCCGCGGTGTCCCACTCGAAGGTGGGGACGGTGCGCGGGTAGAAGTCGGCCGCCCCCTCAGCGACTAGGCAGAACTTGAGTGACGAGCCCATGCTGGTGGAATCGACCGCCATGCCCTCGTCCTCCATGCGCTCGATGATGGCCGCCACTTCAGGTCCGGCGTGGTCACGGCTGGCCACGAGCACGATTTCTTCGGCGTTCGCCGAGCGGGCGGTGATCAGCGCGGGCTCGGCCCCGCCGACCTGCTTAAAGGCCCCCTCGCCCTTTGCCGCGAAGTAGGTCAGCCCCTGCACCGGCACGTGCACGACGCCCAGCATGGGCTCGCCGTTCTCGATCAGCGCGATGTTGACGGTGAACTCGCCCGTCTTCTTGACGAACTCCTTGGTGCCGTCCAGCGGATCGACGCACCAGAAGCGCGTCCAGGAGCCGCGTGCGGCGTAATCGCCGGGATCGGACTCTTCGGAGAGCACAGGCACCTGGGGCGTGAGCGCTTCGAGCCGCTCGACGATGAAGTGGTGCGAGGCACGGTCGGCCTGCGTCAGCGGCGAGTCGTCCGCTTTGTAATCGACGGGAAGCGGCTTCTCGTAGAACGAGAGGATGACGCGTCCAGCTTCGGCGGCAATTTGCCGAACGGCGGGGAGCAGGTCGGTGAGGGTGTCGGTCATGGGAATCGAAAGGGTGAAAGGGAGGCGGGAACGGGGGGAAGAGCGGCGAGGTCGGGCGCGTAGTCACCCTCTCCTCTTTCGCTATGACTGGGCCACCGTGACGTGTTCGCGGAAGTAGTCGAGGGTGCGGCGGAGGCCGTCGGCCCGGCTGACCTGCGGGGTCCAGCCGAGCACGTGGCGCGCCTTGGTGATGTCGGGCTGCCGCACCTTGGGGTCGTCGGCGGGGAGCGGCTCGTAGGTGACCGGGCTGGCTGAGCCGGTCAGCGCGACGACCTCCTCGGCGAATTCCTTGATCGAGATCTCGTCCGGGTTGCCGATGTTGACCGGCTCAGTCTCGTCGGAGAGCAGCAACCGGTAGATGCCTTCGACGAGGTCATCGACGTACTGGAACGAGCGCGTCTGCGAGCCGTCGCCGAAGACCGTGATGGGCTCGCCGCGGAGCGCTTGCCCCATGAACGCCGGAAGCGCACGTCCGTCGTCAAGGCGCATACGCGGACCATACGTGTTGAAGATGCGCACGATGCGCGTCTCGACCCCGTGGTAGCGCTGGTAGGCCATCGTGATCGCCTCGGCGAAGCGCTTGGCCTCGTCGTAGACGCCCCGCGACCCGACCGGGTTGACGTTCCCCCAGTAGGTCTCCTTCTGCGGGTGCTCCAGCGGGTCGCCGTAGACCTCGGAGGTGGAGGCGATGAGCATCCGCGCGCCCTTCGCCTTGGCAAGCCCGAGGCAGTTGTGCGTCCCGAGCGCGCCGACCTTGAGGGTCTGGATAGGCAGCTTCAGGTAGTCGATGGGCGAGGCC
>JABDIZ010000176.1 GCA_013003465.1 Rhodothermaceae bacterium | reverse complement strand
TGCCCGATGAGCATGATGACGCTCCGCGCAGGCATCGAGCAGGCCATCAAGCGCGCCGTGCCTGAAGTCACGCGCGTCGAAGCGGTCGCTCCAGCAGCCACGGTCTGATCTGTTCATGACGCCCCGGCTTCGCTGGGGCGTCGTCGTATCGCTCACCCACCAGTTTCCCGTCCGCATGGCCGAGAAGCATCACCACATCACTCGCATTGATATCGAGCCCTCGGATTCGTATCCGAAGCGGCACCCTACCCACGGCTGGCAGGTCCGCGTGCGCCGCGACGGGAAGCGCCTCTCCAAGTTTTTTGCCGACGCTCGTTATGATGGGCAGGACGGCGCGCTGGAAGCGGCCATCCACTACCGCGACGAGTTGTTGGCCGAACTGCCTGCCCCGGACGCGCGTCCCCGAAAGGCGTGGTCGAACACGGGCGTAATCGGCCTGAGCGTCCGCGAGAAAGCGGGAACTGAGGGCGGGGCCGCGCCCAAGACCTACGTGCAACTCAACTGGATCGACGCCGAGGGCAAGCGGCGTGGCGCGTCGTACTCCGTGGACAAGTGGGGGCTGCGGCGGGCGCTCTGGAACGGCTGCGAGCGGCTCTACGAGGAGCGGCAAGCCGCCGGTCGCCCGGTCGAGGAGCCCCACATCATGTTTGCGCGGGCGCAGGAACCCTTCATGGAACAGATCGAGGCGGAGATCGCCGCCGAAGCCGCCGCGAACGGGGCTCAGGAGGCGAGGGAAGAACAACCCGCCGCCCAGCCGAAGCTCACGCGCGCGCTCACGCATGACGACGAACTGCGGCTGGAAGAGAAGGCGCTAGAGCATGTCGCCGATACGCTCTTCGGCAAAGGCAACACGCAGTTCGGCAAGGGCTGAGCCACGGCTTAGGCCGCGACTTCGTCCGTAAGCGTCCAGCCGAAGTCTAGGAGGGGTTGCGCAGCCGCAGCGAAAGTCAGCACGGTCTCGGTGAAGGCCGGGGTCATTGCCTCGGCGTCGGCCACCGGCTGATTGGCGATGGTGCCTTTCCACTTGAGGTAATCCGCCGCCGGGTGGTCGGCGAAGTCCTCAAAGCCGCGCGGCATCCGCTTGAGCGAGTCCCGTGCTGACAGCGTGAGACCGGCTTCTTCGACCTGCTCCACGGTTTGAAGAAAGCCGTCCGGGTTGGCCACAATGCGCTCGCGCCAGCGGCGTAGAAACGGCGACTCGGGTGCCCAGAAGCCCGCCGCGAGGAAGCAGTTGTCGGGCTCGATGTGGACGTAGAGGCCGCCGGGGTCGTCCTTCGCGCCTGTCCGCGTGAGCACGAGGCCGACATGCGTTTTGTAGGGCGCCTTGTTCTTCGAGAAACGCGTGTCGCGGTAGATGCGGAAGACGCTCTTCTTGGGCGTTCCCCGGAGCGGGAGGCCGTGGTGCGGGGCTTCCTCACTCACCTGCGCGATGAGGCAGCGGGCAGGCCAGAGGAGTTCATCCTCGTAGGTCGCCTTGCGTGGCTTGAACCACTCTCGCTCGTTGTGGGCTTTGAGGTCGCGGAGGAACTGGAAGGCCTCAGCGCGAAAGCCGGGGAAGGGCGGGAGAGCGTCAGTCGGGACAGGCATGGGCACGAGGTGAGGACAGGGGCGTGGCGGGAAGCTACACGCGCGGCATGACGACAGTATGGCGGCGGTTGAGCCGATCCGCAACGCTTTTTCGTTCCTCTAGATACGCGACGTTCCATGCTCTAGCCTGTAATCGCTATGCGTAGCTCCCTCGCGTTTGCTCTCCTGCTGGCAGGCGTCATGTTCGTCAGCCCTCGTACGGCGGCGCAGACGACCTTCATCGTAACGACTACGAACGACAGTGGCACCGGCTCGCTGCGTCAGGCCATCCTCGACGCCAACGCCAACTCCGGCACCGACGAAATCCACTTCGACATTCCGGGCGGTGGGCCGCACCCCATTCAACCGGAAGACCTTCTGCCTACGGTCACCGAGGCAGTGACGATCGACGGGCTGACGCAACCGGGGGCCGATTGCACCTCGTGGCCCCCGACGCTCCTGATCGAACTCGACGGTTCAATGGCGGGTTTCGGCGACGAGGGGCTGGACCTCCAGGCGAGCGGCATCATCATCCGGGGGCTGGTTATCAATCGGTTTCAGAACAGTGCCGTTCAGATCCGCGACGGCGACGGCATCACGTTCGAGTGCAACTTCATCGGCACTGACGTGACGGGCACCGTCGCGCGAGGTGATGGCTCTGCTTCGCACGGCATCAACATCATCGCGGGCAATGGCCATGTTGTCGGCGGACCGGAGATATCCGCACGCAACCTCATTTCAGGCAACGCAGGTAACGGGATCAACGCGTTCAGCGTCTTCAGTCCGGTGATGGGCCTCGTCATCCAGGGCAACTTCATCGGGACGGACGTAACGGGGCAGCTCGCTCTCGGGAACGAGGACTCCGGAGTCAACCTCGGCGGCGACGGCACACATACCATTGGGGGGACGGACCACGATTCGGGAGTCTGTAACCGTGCTTGCAACCTCATCTCGGGCAACGGGGAGCGCGGAATCAATGTATTCGGCTCGGCTGAGACGAACAACACGATCCTGGGCAATTTCGTCGGCACCGATCTCGATGGTACGGAGGCTCTGGGCAACACGGAGGACGGCATCCGGCTTAGGAGCAGCGCGAACCGCGTCGGTGGCTCGGCCAGCGGCGCCGGTAATCTCATCTCAGGCAATGCGGGGCCAGGGATACGCATCCTCGGCGCGGAGGCGACAGATAACGCGATCCAGGGCAACCTGATCGGCACTGACGCGACGGGAACACAGCCGCTGGGCAACGACGCCGACGGAGTCTTCCTCGAAGACGTGACGGGTAACACCGTCGGAGGCACCGAGCCTGGAGCAGGCAACGTGATCGCGGCCAGCGGCGACGACGGCATCGATTTCGCCGGAGCCGATGAGAACGTGGTGCAAGGCAACTGGATCGGCACCGACGCAACGGGCACGATGGATCTAGGGAACGGCGATGCGGGGCTGAACATTTTCAACAGCAGCGACAACGTGTTCGGGGGCGCGGAGCCCGGTGCGGGCAACGTCGTCGCCTTCAACCAAAACGCAGGCCTCGACCCCGCCGGGCTGCGTATCGCCGGGACGAGCGAGGGCAATGGGATCCTGCGCAACGCCTTCTATGGCAACGTCGGCACGGGCATCGATCTCGCTGGCGATGGCCCAACGGCCAATGACCCTGGCGACGGCGACACCGGTCCCAACAACCTCCAGAACTACCCTGAGCTCGCCTCGGCGACCGGTGACGACGCCTCGACCCTCACCATCGCCTACACCGTCCCCTCCGCTACGGCCAACAGCGTCTACCCCCTCACCGTCGAATTCTTTCTCGCCGATGCCGACGAAGAGGAAGGTATGACCTTCATCGGCTCGGACACCTATGAGGCGGCCGACGCCGAGCAGCAGGCCACAGTGGCGTTCACGCCCCTCGGTGCGGTCGGGGATGGGACGATGCTCGTAGCGACGGCCACAGACGCCGAGGGCAACACGAGCGAGTTCAGCGATCCTATCGAGGTGATGGGGAGCACGGTGACGGTGGAGCCGGGTGCCGAGCAGCCTCTGAGGTTCACGCTCAGCCTCCCCTCGCCCAACCCGTTTTCGGAAACAACGGCACTTGCGGTGTCGATGCCAGCGCGGGCGTGGGTGACGGTGGCTGTCTACGATGCACTGGGGCGGCGCGTAGCTGCCCTGCACGATGGTTCGCTGACGGCGGGCACGCACTCATTGCGCTTCGAGGCAGAGGGGCTGCCGGGTGGCGTGTACCTCGTGCGCGCGACTAGCGCAGACGCCGCGCAGACCCAGCGCGTCACGCTGCTGCGCTGAGCCAATTCGTTGCCGGTTTTCGTTGCGCACTCTTAAACGGGCTCTCCTACTATCGACCTGTGGATATCATGCATCCGGCTTCTACACTGCTCGTCATGCTATGCATCGGGATGCCCGGTGTCGCGGCGTCTCAGACCCTCCTCGACATCAATCCCGGTCCCGACGATTCGCTCCCCGGTTGCTTTACTGGGTATGACGAGTACGCCTACTTCGCGGCCAGCACAGTCCCGGCCGGGCGTGAGCTCTGGAAAAGCGACGGGACGCCCGAAGGCACACGACTGGTGGCCGACCTCTTGCCGGGCAATGCGGGCGGCGAACCCATGGGGATGACGGCGGCAGGAGGACTGCTCTTCTTCGTGGCTCGCGATCCTGCGCAGCCGACCGGCCCTCATCGCCTCTGGGCAAGTGACGGCACCGAAGCGGGCACCCGGCTGGTGACCGACTTGCTCGATTTCCCCGCACCGACGCGCTTCACAGCCTTCGACGGGCGCGCGTTCTTCAACGCGAACGACAACTTTGTGAACGGCTACGGGCTCTGGGCAAGCGACGGCACCGAAGCCGGGACGATCCGTTTTGATCCGGATCCCGCTTCGCCTACGGGCCTACAGCGCATAGAGGCGCACCTGTACTTCTCTGCCAGCACGGGCGAGCACGGCCGCGAGCTGTGGATGAGCGATGGCACGGAGGAGGGTACGGTGATGGTCAAAGACATTCATCCGGGCTCTTCCGGCTCCAATCCAGAGGGCTTCACAGAGCTAGATGGTCTGGTGTATTTCCAGGCCGACGATGGCACGCATGGGAGTGAGCTCTGGCGCACTGATGGTACCGAGGCAGGCACGGTAATGGTCACAGAAATCCGCCCAGGCAGTAGTGACTCCAACCCTCAGCGCCTAACGCGCCTCGGCAACCAGCTCTTCTTTTCTGCGATTGACGGATTGGCGGCCGGTGACCACGGCGTCGAGCTCTGGAAGACTGATGGCACACCTGGCGGCACACAACTGGTCAAGGACATTCGCGCGGGTTCTGCCAATTCATCCCCATACCTGTTGGCAGTCGTTGATGATCGGTTGATCTTCGCCGCTGACGACGGGGAGCACGGGCTCGAACTCTGGGTCAGTGACGGCACAGAGGACGGCACCCACCTCCTTCGAGACGTACGACCAGGCACGGGCGCGTCCTTTGTCATTAACCCAGGCCTGCCCGGCTGTCCGGTCGAGCAAGGAGCGGTGCTGGATGGTCGGTTCTACGTCGGTCTTAACGACAATCCACAAGGCTTCGAGTTCGAGTTATGGGCGAGCGATGGCACCGAGGTCGGTACGGTACTCGTCGCCGATCTGAACCCCGAAGCGGGCTCGGGAGCAACGGTCCAGGGCGTCGCGGGCGGGCGGCTCTACGTGAGCGGATTCTCCCCAGAGGCCGGGAACGAACTGTGGGCCATGATTCCGCCTGCTGGAGCCGCACACGCGCAGGTCAGTAGTGACGGACTGATAGACTTCGGTAGCGAGACCGCCGTGGATGTGCTGTTCGCTGGGGTCTCCGGGTCCGGCACCGTCTCGGTCGAACGCTTCACCGATGGACCAGCCAATCCTGTGGGCCTCGGCGACCGCGGAACCCTCAACCCGCTTTCGTATCGCTGGATCCTGCGTACGACGGATGGCTTGAGTGTTGGCACGGCGACGGAGGTGCGATTCGCTGTGGATGAAATCCCCTCCCCTCTGTTCAGCGACCCGACGAGCGTCACGGTCTACCGCCGCGATACACCGGGGAGTGGCACCTTCGACGCCGTGTTGACCAGCTATGACATCGGAGCAAATGCCATCGTGACGACAGGATCCGAAGCGTTCGGGGAGTTCGCCTTTGCTACGAGCGAGGTCGTCGCAAACGAGTCTGCAGGAGAGCCGCCAGGGTCATTTCTGCTCAGTGCCGCGTGGCCCAATCCCGTGCGGCAGAGCGCGATGCTCACACTCACGATGGCGGATCCCGGGTTGGTAACCATCGAGGCCTTCGACGTGCTCGGGCGGCGTGTGGCGATCCTCCACGATGGCGATCTAGCGGCGGGTACGCACACATTGCAGTTTGAGGTCAAAACGCTGCCGAGCGGCGTGTATGCGGTTCGCGCGACTGGACGGGCGGGGACGCAGACCCGACGTGTGACGCGGCTGCGCTGAGGAACACGGGCCCGGTTCGGCCGGAGGAGCCAGGCGCCGGATGAGCGGAGCAGGCTACGGGGCCGAGAGCCGGGCCCGGTAGCGGGCAGCGGCGTCGCGATTCTCCTGCGCGTCATAAAGCGTGACGAGCGCCTGCAGAAAGCGCTGGACGTACGGATCTTCTGGTCCGTATGCGGCTTCGTATGCGGCCAGCGACGGCAGGAGCAGAGATTCTGCCTCATCGTAGATCCCCTGGTCCAAGAGGCACTCGGCGAGCCCCATGCTGGCTAGGGCCGTTTCTCCATGATCTGGCCCCAGGGCAGCACGCTTCACGACGAGGGCTTCGCGGAAGAAGCCCTCGGCTTCGCTGAGTCGACCCTGGAGCCGCAGGACTTCGGCAAGGGCATGGAGAGAGGTACCGATGTCGGTGTGTCCTGCTGGAAGGTGGCGACGGCGCAGGGCCAGCCCCTTGCGAAAGAGCCGCTCGGCCTCCGCTAGCCGCCCTCGGCCTTGCTCGACGCGTGCGAGGTTGTTGTAGACGTAGCCGAGGCTCGGGTGGTCGTCGCCGACGAGGCGTCGGCGGAGGGTGAGGGCCTCGTCGAGGCGGGCCGCCGCTTCGTCCAGGTTGCCCAGGTCGCGTTGTGCCGCGGCGATGTTGATGAGAAAGGACGGGATGTCGGCATGATCGTCACCGTAGGTCTGGCGATGGACCGCGAGCGCCTGACGAAAGAGCGAGTCGGCGAGGGCCGGGCGGCTGCGGTCGTGGTGGAACCAGCCCAATTCGTTGTAAGTGAGGCCGACTTCCGGATGATCCGGGCCGAACGCCGCACGACGGACGGCCAGGGCCTCGTTCAGGAGCGGCTCGACACGGGTGAAGTCGCCGAGGTAGTAGGAGACCCAGGCGTGGATGTTGAGGACCGGGCCGAGCCGAGGGTCCGTTTCTCCGAGATGCGTACGAATGGTGCGCGCGGCAGCCGCGAGGACCGAGTCGGCGGAGGGATACCGGCCCTGTTCGTACAGCAGGGTGCCGAGCAGCGACAGCGCTTCGGCCTGATCGGCGTAGGCTGTAGCAGGGAGCAGCGCGAGCGCCTCGCGGAAGTGCGCCTCGGCCTCGGCGGGTTTATTCGTGGACTGCCGCAGGCGGCCGACATGGAGCAGCGTTTCGGCGCGGTCGGTGGCCGAGCCCACCCGGCGGCGGACCGCGAGCGCTAGGCCGAGGAGCGAGTCGGCGCGGTCGTGGGCGGCCCGGTCGAGGGCCAGTAGGCCGAGGGCATCCAGGGAGGCTGCGGTTTCCACGTGTCCGGCGCCGTATCGGCGCTGCCGGAGCGCGAGCGCCCGCTCCAATTGGACTTCCGCCTCATCCACGCGGCCCAGGGCACGGTACGTCGTACCGAGCGTGTGGCGGACGGCCGCCTCGATTTCGGACTCCTCCGCCAGTTCGGTTTCGACCCGGTCCGCGGCGGCATCTAGCACCTCCTCGACGGTCAGCGTTCGGCTGCCTTCGTAGGGATTGGCCGAGGCCAGCATCTCCTGAAGGAAGGTGTTCACCCGCTCGGCTTTGCGTCGTTCGATCTGGGTCGTGCGGGTCTGCCGGAGCGAGACCGCCAGGGCGCCGACGAGCGCCAGGACGACGAGCGCCGCTGCCATCACCCCCACGCGGTGGCGTTCCACGAACTTGCGGATGCGGTAGCCTGTCGTTGCCGGGCGCGCGTGCACCGGGAGGCCATCGAGGTGGCGACGCAGGTCCTCGGCCAGGGCTTCGGCCGAGGCGTAGCGGCGTTCGGGCTCCTTGGCTAGGGCCTTCAGCACGATGGTGTCCAGGTCGCCGCGCAGGCGGGGCTGCCCGGTCACAGCCGAGGGCCTCGGCGGGTCGGCTTCGCACACGATCTGCTCGACCTCGGTTGCCGTTTTGTCCGTGAGGTCGTACGGACGCTGCTCGGCCAGCAGTTCATAGAGCACGACGCCGAGGCCGTAGACATCGGTGGCGGTGGTGATGGGTTGCCCGCGTAGTTGCTCCGGCGCCGCATAGGCTGGCGTCAGAGCAAAAAGGCCCGTGCGCGTCGCTACCGATTCGTCGTCGGCATCGTCGAGCAGCTTGGCGATGCCGAAGTCGAGAAGGCGGACGCTGGCTGCGCCGTCCGTATCCGTGACCAGGATGTTCGACGGCTTGAGGTCACGGTGGATGATGAGGCTGCGGTGCGCGTAGGCGACGGCCTCGCAGACTTGCAGAAAGAGCGCCAGTCGCGCTTCGATGGGGAGGCCTTCCCGGTCGGTATAGGCCGTGATCGGCTCGCCCTCGACATACTCCAAGGCGAGATAGGGCAAGCCATCCTCAGTAACGCCGCCGTCGTAGAGGCGTGCGATGTTCGGGTGTTCGAGGCGGGCGAGCAGACGGCGCTCGGCGCGGAGGCGGTGCGCAAGCGTGTCCGCATCACTGCCAGGCCGGAGGAGCTTGACGGCCACGGTGCGCTCGTAGGCGCCATCGGCACGCTCGGCGCGGTAGACGGCCCCCATTCCGCCCACCCCGATGCGCTCGGCAAGCTGCCACCGGCCGACTGGGCGGCCGAGCATCCGGTCTGTTGCCGGTTCGCGTGGGCGCAGCAGGAGAGGCGCGTCCAGGCGACCCATCTCTTCCGCGGCGAGGTGGGCCTCCAGTAAGGTTTCTACCTCGTCGCGGAGCGCGTCGTCGCCCGCACTGGCTTCAGCAAGCCATGCCAGTCGGTCGCCTTCAGGCTGGTCCAGCGCATCAAGGAAAAGCGCCTTGATGCGTCCGTGCTGCGTACTATCGGTCGTATCGGAACTCATGAAGCGAGGCTCAGGCCACACGGTCCATCTCGCGGTGGAGCCACGCACGAGCCGCCGTCCACTCGCGTTTGATGGTGGCGGGAGAGAGGCCGAGCACCTCAGCCGTTTCGGGGATCGTCAGCCCCACGAAGTAGCGCAGTTCGACGACCTCACCCTGCCGGGCGTCGAGTGCCGTGAGCCGATTCAGGGCCTCATCGAGGGCGAGCACCTCGTCTGTCCGCTCCTCGGCGACGAGGTGGGTCTCATCGAGGTCGGCATGGAGGTGCTTCCCGCCTCGCTTGGCTGCCTGCTGCTGACGGGCGTAGTCCACGAGTACATCGCGCATGGCCTTGGCCGCGACGCGGAAGAAGTGGGTGCGGTCGTGCCAGCCCGCGTCCTGGCGGGCCAGCTTTTCGTAGGCCTCGTGGACGAGGGCCGTTGTGTTGAGCGTCTCGGCTGCCCCACGCCGTCTTCGCTGCCGATGGGCGAGCGCGTGCAACTCCTGATAGACGAGCGGCAGGAGGCGTTCTAGCGCACTGGTGTCGCCCTCGCGCACTTGCGCGAGGAGCCACGTCACGTCGTGC